>CAZSSV010000001.1:0-894 GCA_964609425.1 uncultured Isosphaeraceae bacterium
ATGAGGACCGGCCCAAGGTGGACCTGCCAGCGCCCATACCGCCAGCCACGATGATCCCGCCTCCAGGACCGAAGGCCATCGTGACGGTGGTGCGGGGCGAGGGGGCCATCCACTACCTGCTGAATGGCCGCGCGTTCGAATCCAGTGAAGCCGGACGAGCCGCACTCGGTGGCGCGCTGGCGTCGATGCTTCGGTCACTACCCGAGGCGACGGTTCAAATCAGAGCCGACCAGATGGCGGCATGGGAATGGGTCGCGCCCGTGCTCGATGCTGCTCGTGAGGCGGGAGCCACCGCCGGCGTGTCAGGCCCCGTACAGGTACAGCTCGCGGCCACACGGGACCGGGCATCGTGAGGCCGCATGCCAAGGCCAGCCGTCGAAGCGGTGGCGGGATCGGACTGCACATGGCACCGATGATCGATGTCGTGTTCCTGCTGCTCGTCTATTTCATGGTGGCGACCGACTTCAGCCCCGCCGAGGAAGTCTTCAGGCTCGACCTTCCCGCGGCTGCGGCCGTGATGGTCGATCCCCTTGACGTGCAGGAATGGCCGCTTCGTGTCCTGGTCGCGGGTGGCACCCCGGAAGGGCCCGCCCAACTGACTGTGGAAGGTCCCTGGGGCAGCCTTCAGTCGGCTGAGGAACTTCGCATGTTTCTGAGCGGTGCTGTCATGCCTCGCGGGAGTCTGTTTCTTCCTGACCATCCAGTTGTGATCATGCCTGCCGACCACACGCCCTGGTCACAGGTGATCGAGACGTTCAACGCCGCCGTGGCGGGTGGGTGTACGAACATCACATTGGAGTCACGCCAGTGATTGCAGCAATCGCCATGGTGGCGTGCATCGGGGCCTCGGATCCGGCCGCACTTCGCGCGGCGTGGACAGGAGCGGAGGAACCG
>CAZSSV010000001.1:904-38642 GCA_964609425.1 uncultured Isosphaeraceae bacterium
GGGCGGAGAACATCGTCATGGAGGGCGTGGACCACGTCGGCTTGCTGCACGACGCAGCCTTCCTTTTCGATTGCCAAGCTGCATTGGGGGCCGGGTGGGTCCAGGGGCCCCAGGCATGAGCCCGGCGCGTCGAGACCGGCCTGGCCCTGCTCGAGCATCTTCTGGGCGAAGCGTGGGCAACCGACATGGCGGTCGATGGTGCCATTCTCGGGCTGCCCGACCCCACCAGGCACGCGGCGGCCATGGCCGTCATTGACGATGCGATGGTGGTGAGTTCGAGCGTGGAAGCTGACCTCCGCGCGTGCGGCGATGCTGGCCGGCGTGTGGCCGTGGAGGCTCGAGCGTGGCGGCAGGCCCGGGGCGTGGCGTGCGCTGCCGCGGCGCTGCTTTCGCCGGCAGACACCACCGCTGCCGCCGAGGCGCGGCTCCATCTGCAGTCCGAACGCGATGCCAGAGCGCAACGCTTGCTCACACACCTTCAGGGCGTCTGCGGTGATCTGGCCCATCAATTGTCGGTGCAGGCGGTGATCGATGATGCGACGGCGCCGCCCGTCGAGCGGGCGGCAGCGCGTGCTGTGTTGCTGAGGCTGGGACTCGATGCGGAGTGGCAGCGGGCCATCGACGCGGCGGCGACGCCGTGGGCGGTCGCGCTGATGGCCGAGGCTGCGATGGCCGGGGCGGCATCACCTCAGCGTGCGCTGATGATGGTCGGACCGGTCCGCAGGGGGTTGGTGCGGGTCGGGATGTCACACAGTGATGCGTTTGCCCTGGCCCGCGACTTTGCATCGCGGGTGGGGCCATGTGACGGGCTGCCGCTGGATGCCGGCGATCGGTTGGATGCCGCTGCGGTCGTGGGGGCAGCAGCGTGGGCGACGACGCCCGAGACGGCCGCAGCATGGCTGGCGCAGTGCGCCCGCCGCGATCTGCACCCGCTCGACGTGGCATCGTGCCTGGCGGCCCGGGGGCGGATACTCGAGGCAGGCGGGGATCTCGCCGAAGCGATGCAGGACTGGCGGGCGGCGGCCGAACTGGGCGGGCAGGCCGCCGGAGGCAGGTGGGACCGCGCGGCGCGTGGCGCCACCACGCGCGCCCGGCAGGGGGATGGTGACCAGGCACGGGAGGTGCTCGCGTTGGCTGCCCGCTTCGGGGACCGCGGCTCGGCGTGGCTGCTGACCCTCGCGGCGATCGAAGCGCAGTCGGGGGAGGAGGCGGCCGCCATTGAGCGTCTGCGTGGGCTCGAGCCGGGAGGGCAGGATCACCTCGAAGCCCTGTCGCAGATTGGATCCATCGTCGCGTCGCGTCGCGCGCGGGTTGGCGGTTGGTCGGCGGACGACGCTGTGGTGCTGCAGGAGGCGCGGGCGGCCGCGATGGCGGCTGCACATCAACAGCGTGATGTCGCTCGCGCGGCGGCGGCTCGGCCGGTCGCGGCTGAATTGGCGGCGGTGCTTCTCGAGCACGCGCTGTACACCCACGGGCCCGACGTTGCGGCGACGCGATTGGAAGACGACCCGGCCGTGGGCTGGATGCCGGCCGAACGCGTGGACCACATCCGCCTGCGTCTGGCGGTGGCCCGTCGGGACTGGGTCGCAGTCGCCAGTCTGGCGGCTGATGGGGAGGCGGCCGGCGTGAGGGACCTGTTGTGGCGATGCAGATCGCTTGGGCCCGAGGACGCGGCCCGCCTGATTGCGGTGGTCGACGTGCCGGCCCCAGCCGGTTCAATTCACGAACTGCTCGGCATCGCGGACCTGCTCGTCGCCGGCGGTGATGTGGCCTCCGCCGTGCAGTGGTATGACGCCGTGCTCGCGATCGATGCCACGCTGCTGCCTGCCATCCTCGGGCGATGCGAGTGCCTGCGACACTCGGGCGAGCGGGCGGTTCTGGCAGATGTGGCCGAGGGGTATCGCCAGATCGCGGCGCTTCCACGCGACGACGACCCGGACCGGTGGCGAATGGCCAACCTGCGTCTGATCGAAGTGCTTCGCCGCGCGGGCGTCGATCCGAGCCGCCTTGACGCAAAGCTTGCCCGGCTGCGGGCGATTGATCCTGAGTTGGGTGTGCTCAGACCGTGATCATCGCATCAGACGCAATTCGTCCCGGAGGATCGCCGCCAGTTCGTAATTCTCCGACATGAGGGCGTCCTGGAGGCGAGCCGCAAGTTCGACTCGCTGAGAGGCGGGAAGCCGCGGAATGAGCAAGTCCTGCATGCCCTCCAGCAGGCGGATGTCATTGGCGCGGTCGTGGTCGTCCGGCTCGATGAGCGATCGAAGTTCACGCAGCGCGTCCTCGAGGGCCATGCGTGCCAGGTCTGTTCGCTTGCCAGCGAGTGCAGCCTCGGCAGCGGCGCGGGCCCGGAGCGTGATTCCCCGGCGCAGGTAGTGCCTGGCCACCTCGTCGTCACCCCCACGCTGCACCATCAACAGCCCGATGTGGCGTATGTGGTCACCGTCTCTGGTGGCCCGCGTTGGATCTCCGAGCAGCAGGAGCGCCTGGATGCGGGCGTCGAACTGGGCGACTTCATCGCGGAGGGCGAGAAACTCCTCGGCAGACAGCGCGTCGGTCGAGGCCGACATGGCGTCGAGTGCGGTCGGGGCGTTCTCCCGCGGAACGCCGTCCGGGCGGCCGTCCAACTCCATTTGGAGCACGCCCAGGGAGACACGAACCTGAATGACCGATCGGCCGTCCGAGGTCTCGATGATTCGGACGTCCAGCCCCCGAGCGTCGTAGGGCCAACCCTGCAGCAGTGCAGTCAGATCGGCGTCCATGGGAATCCAGCCTCCTGAGGTTCGGATTATTCCGGCCGTGCGGGACAGGCGACACGATGGTCTCAACCAACTGCTTGACAGGCCATTGTTGCGGTCAAGAGAGCCGTTTGATGGTTCGATTGTACTGCCAGTCCTTGGTTTCTCCGGATTCGAAGGATCGGTCACACGCTGCTATCGGACGTTGATAGGGGGTGTGTACCTGCCCGCCGCCCATGCAGGGCGACGGGGGGTTGACCGGGTGCCTGGAGGCACCAATCGAGCCGCACTCGTGTGGAGGCGGCTGGCGCCCGGTATCGCAGGAATGGTCTGACATGGCACGGTACGCATCCGATCGAAACCTGGAGGTTTACCTCCGCGACATCAATCAGGTCCCACTCTTGACGGCGTTACAGGAGCGAGATCTGGGATGGCGGATCATCAATGACAACGATCTGGCGGCCAAGGATCACATGATTCGTGCCAACCTCAGGCTGGTGGTGGCGATCAGCAAGAATTACACCAAGCGAGGCCTTCCGATCGGTGACTTGATCGAGGAGGGCAACATTGGCTTGATTCGCGCCGTCGAGGGCTTTGACCCTGCGCAGGGAGCGAGGTTCTCCACGTACGCCTCGTGGTGGATCAAGCAGTCCATCAAGCGGACACTGATCAATGCGCGGCATCCCATTCATGTGCCGGCGTACATGGTGGAACTGATTACGCGATGGAGACGGACCAGTCGCCTCTTTGAGGCTGACCACGGTCGTCAGCCGACCACCGAAGAGATGGCTGACCTCATGGACATTCCGCACCGGAAGGCCCTGATCGTCCTGAAGGCGATGCAGGCCCACCGGTCTGCGTCGCACGCGCCGACCATGGAAGACGGCGAGGCACTCGACTTTGCCAGCGTGGTTCCGGATGGGCGGCATGAAAACCCCGAATCCGTCTTTGGTCGCACCGAAGATCTGCAGGCGGTGTTGTCCATTCTCGAGACGCTCGAGGAGCGCGGCGCTCGCGTGCTCCGATTGCGATACGGACTCGAGGGGCAGGCACCGTTGACGCTCAAGCAGATTGGGGTGGTCATCGGGTTGACCCGCGAACGTGTCAGGCAGATCGAGATGGACACGCTCCGCCGCATTCAGCACAAGCTCAAGCAGCGCCGCGTGGCCTGACCGCTACTTCTTCAGGAATGGTAGGGCGCACGTTTCGCCGTGGACCTCGGTTCGACCGAGGTCGACACAGACCGCGGTGCCCGGTTCGGCGGCGTCACGATGGACAAGTGCCATGGCGATTGATCGCTCCAGCGTCGGGCTGAAGCAGCCGCTGGTGACCGTTCCAATGTCGACACCGTCCTGCCGCACGGCCATGCCCTGGCGGGCGGCGCGGCGACCTTCCAGCAGCAGGCCGGTGAGCCGCCGCTCCGGGCCGCCGCCGGCGGCGATGCTCTGAAGGGCATCCTGCCCGATGAATCGAGGCGTGTCGTCCGACTCCCCTTTGTCGAGCTTGACGGCAAAGTTGAGACCCGCGGTCAGCGGATCGATGTCTTCCGTGATTTCGTGCCCGTAGAGGGCCATGCCAGCTTCGAGGCGGAGTGAGTCCCGGGCACCCAGACCACATGGCCTGACGGTCGTGTCGTCGGCGTCCACATTGCCCAGGAGCATTTTGACCATCTGTCCCGCGACCATTCTGGGAAGGATGACTTCGACGCCGTCTTCGCCGGTGTAGCCCGTACGGGAGACGAGGAACTTGGCGATCAAGATGGACTTCTGTGTAAACCGGTAGCGTTTGAGCGTCGGGATCTCCCGGGAGAACTGCCCGATCAGTTCCATGACCTTCGGCCCCTGTACAGCCACCATGGCCGTGGACTCGGTCTCGTCGCGGAGCTTGAAGACCATGTCGGCTCGAACGTTGTCAATGTGCCCCAGAAGCTTCTCTCGATTCGCCGCGTTGCAGACCATGAGGTACTCAGACTCGCCGATGCA
This sequence comes from uncultured Isosphaeraceae bacterium, assembly GCA_964609425.1. Taxonomy (GTDB): domain Bacteria; phylum Planctomycetota; class Phycisphaerae; order Phycisphaerales; family SM1A02; genus UBA12567. Next base: position 5,625 of record CAZSSV010000001.1, read on the forward strand.
GTAGACGAGCACGTCGTCCTTGCATCCTCCCTGGTCGTTGCAGACGAGGCCATACCGAACCTGGCCGGGCTGCATGCCGCCGATCTGTCGCGTGCAGATGGAGTCCAGAAACGGCTGGGCATCGCGGCCGGAGAACCGGAGCCGCCCCATGTGGGACACATCGAACATGCCTCCACTGCGGCGCACCTGATGATGCTCTTCAATGATCGACCCGTAGTGCAGCGGCATGTCCCAGCCCGTGTAGTCGACGAGCTTGGCGCCATGATCGGCGTGAAATGCGTGAAAGGGCGTTTGCCGCAGTGGTGTCATCGTGGCCATTCCGGCATCGTATCGGAGATCACTCCCGGGATGACTTGGCCGCGGCCCGCTCGAGTTTTTTGACGCGGCGGAACAGCTCGGCCAGGTTGGTGCCGGCCAGCGCATTTCTCTTGGCCGTGTCGGCCGAGATCGCAGGCGCACCGCCGATGAGCGTTCCTGAGTCGATGTCGCTGACGATGCCCGACTGGGCCAGTGCCTGCACACAGTCACCGACCTCCAGGTGCCCGGCGACGCCGACTTGTCCACCCAGGACCACATGGTGGCCCAGCTTGGCCGATCCAGCGACACCGACCAGTGAAACGAGCAGGCAATGCGGGCCGATGGTCGTGCCGTGTCCGATCGAAATGAGGTCAGCAAACTTGGTGCCCTGACCGATGCGGGTCTCGCCCATGGCGGCCCGTTCGACGACGCAGTTTCCGCCCAGTTCCACGTCATCTTCGATGACGACAATGCCATGTTGGGGAATCTTGTGGTGCGCTCCGGCGTGCGTGGCATATCCGAAGCCATCATTGCCAATGACGGTGCCGGCGTGCAGCGTGACGCGATTGCCCAGGACGCAGTGTTCGTGCACGACGACGTTCGGGAAGAGCACGCAGTCGTCACCGATGGTGGCGTCTGGCCCGACCCAAACCCCCGGGTAGAGGTGGCAGCCTCGGCCGATCGCGGCACCCCGCTCGACGACGGCGAATGGATGGATACGGGTCTGCTCACCAATGACTGCCGTCTCGTGGACGACGGCTCGGCCGCTCCGCCCCGCGCCATGGTCATCGATCGGTTCGGGGTGAATGCGGGTGCCCAGCAGCGCTATGACGGCATTTCGGAACGCGAAGTAGGGATCGTCACAGGTCAGGGTGGCCAGGCCCTCTGGGCAGTCGATGCCCGGGCTGATCAAAACAGCGCCCGCGGAGGTGGTTTCAAGATGGCTGCGATACCGGGCGTTTGAGAGAAACGTCAATTCGTCGCTGGAGGCCGATTCGATGCCAGCGCACCGCGTGATGGCGTGATCAGGGTCGCCATCAAGCGTGGCGCCGAGGTGGTCCGCGAGTTCTCCCAAGGTCATCGCCATCGTGCCGCTCCTTGCTCGCTCGGCTGGCGCAGGGTACCTCCGGTCCCTCCCGGCGGCATCCCCAGGGGTGGCCCGGTATCCTCCGAGCCCCGCATGGGCCGGATCACAACCATTCTGTCGGGTCTCATGGTGACGCTTGTCGTGACGGCGGCTGCGCGGGCCGCAGCACCCGATGCAGACTCGTTGCTTGACCGGCCGATCGGCTCTATTCAAGTCGAGGGCCTTGAGCGGGTTCAGGAGCAGAAGGTTCTCAACAACATCCGATCGCGGGTCGGCCAGCCCTACGACCCCGAGACGGCCCAGGGGGACATCTCCAGGCTCACCCGGCTCGGTGACTTTGCGAGCATCGACATCGTTGCCGAACTCGGCCCCGACGGAACGGTGGACCTGGCGTACTTCTTTCGAGAGGAGCGGCTGCTCGCGGCGGTCTCGGTTGTGGGCAACCGCCAACTGGCCGACGGGGCGTTGCTGGGTCCGACGGGTCTGCATCGCGGCTCTCCGAGGGACGACTTCCTCATCCAGCGCGGCATTCGCGAGATGGAAGAGGCGTACCACACCAAGGGCTACTACCTGGCCGAGGTGACGATCAACGATGCCGAGCTCGAGGAACACGACATTCTCATTTTCGAGGTCATAGAAGGGCCTCGTGTACGGATTCGCGCCATCGAGTTCGCTGGCGCCACGGCCTTCAGCGATCGAAAGCTTGCTGCTGAGATTGAGACGACGACCTGGTTTCCGTTCCTTCGGCGTGGTGAGGTTGATCAAGACCAGTTGGCGGCCGATGTGTCGTCCCTGCACAGGTTCTATCACGACCGCGGTTGGATTGACGTGCGAGTTGACAAGGAGATCGAGGTCAGCCCGAGTCAGCGGGAGGCCAAGGTTGTCTTCCTCGTCGAAGAGGGAAGGCGATACACCGTCGAGGAGATTCGGGTGACGGCCCCCGGTGGCGTCCCGCTTGAGGTGTTCTCGAGCGAGCAACTCGCCGCGATCATGAACATCAAGGTCGGTGACGTTTTTGGGCAGGACCTTGTAGACCGCTCGCGAAAGTCAATCGCGGACTCCTACGGCGTTCTCGGCTATCTCGACGCGCGTGTGGTCATCGTGCCCATCCGACGAGGCACGAGCACCGAACTCTCGCTGCTCGTCGAGGTCGATGAAGGGCAAGTCGCCAACGTCGGTCTTGTCAATATCACGGGCAATATCCTGACGAAGGACAAGATCATCCGCACGCAGATCGGGCTCATTCCAGGGCGGCGGTTTGATGCGCGGGAAGTCGAAGCCACCAAGGAACGGATCATGGGCACCGGCCTGTTCGGTGACGCCAAGGTGTCGGTGCAACAGCCGAGCGAGGCGGACTCCTCGACGAGAGACGTCCTGGTCGAGATCAAGGAGAAGAACACCGGTGCGATCAACTTCGGTGTCGGGTTCGGATCGGATTCCGGCGTGCTCGGAAACATCTCACTGACCCAGAACAATTTCGATCTCTTTGATGTTCCCGAGACCTTCGGCGAATTCATCCGAGGCCGGGCATTCCGTGGGGCTGGGCAGCGATTTGCGCTGAACTTTCAGCCAGGCACCGAGATCTTTGCCTACGACGTGAGTCTGACGGAGCCGCAGATTCTCGGAACGCCATTCGCCCTGGGTGGGAGCGCCGGGTACTTTCGCCGGGCCTACGTGAACTACACGGAGGAGCGGACCTCCGCGGGCCTTTCACTTGCCCGAAGGCTCGGTGATGTGTGGTACGGCTCACTCAGGCTGGACGCGGCCAGCGTGGAGCTCACCGACCTGAACCCATTCGAGCCTGTGGACGTCCTGGAGGACGCCGGTCCGGAGACCCTGGTCAGCCTCGGTCTGACGCTCACGCGCACAACGATCGACCGAATGACCCGTCCCACGCGTGGCAGCCGGACCCAGTTGTCGCTGGCCAATTGGGGCATGATCGGTGGGCAACGCAGCTTCAATCGAGTCTCGGTCGATTACACAACCTACTTTGCCCTCGATCGCGACTTCCTCGGCCGGGTCTCAACGCTGCGGGTGGATGGGCAGGTCGGCCAGCTCTTCGGCGGTGATGCGCCCACGTATGAGCGGTTCTATCTGGGTGGCCGTTCGCTGCGGGGCTTCCAGTTCCGTCAGGTGTCTCCCAAGGGCATCGACGCTGCCGGTAACGTGACGGATGTGCCGGTGGGAGGCACCTTCATGGTGTTCCTGGGCACCCAATACCAGCGGCCTCTGGTTGGTGAAATGCTCGATGGTGTGGTGTTCATCGACTCTGGAACGGTGAATGACGATCCGGGCTTCGACCAGTATCGCGTTTCCGTAGGTATTGGCCTGCGGGTGTATATTCCCCAACTCGGCCCTACACCCCTGGCGTTTGACTTTGCGTTCCCGATGCTCAAGCAGGACGGGGACGAGACACAACTGTTCAGTTTCTCGGCCGACCTCCCGTTCTGAGTGGGGGAGCCCGAAGCGGAGGATCTCCATGGCAATTCACACACGAGTGTCCCTGCCCGTTTTGCTCACAGCGGCCGTCGCGGCGATGTCGGTCGGCATGCTTCCTGGGTCAGCGGCCCAGCAGTCGGCGGTCAGCCCGGTAGCGGTGGTCAACCTGTCTCAGGTGATGGAAGGGCTCGCCGAGCGAGCGGACGCCGAGGCCGGCCTCCGAGCAAAGGCTCAATCGGTCGCCGCCGAAGCAGAGACGATGCAGGCCGACCTTCGTACGCTGCAGGAAGAGTTGATGGCGATCACAGATCCCATCGAGCGGCTCGCGAAGGAGGAGCGAGTCGATGCGGACGTCATTCAGTTCATGGCCTGGCAGGAACTGATGAAGCAGGAACTGGATGTCGAGCGTGCGCTGGCGCTCGAAAAACTGTATCGCGACATCATGAGTGCCGTCGCGGATCTCGCGACAACAGACGGCATCGATCTGGTTCTGGTTCACGATGGTGCTCGGGGCATCGAGACGAACCCCGCGCCAGAGGCCGGACCGCTGGCCACCCAGGTGCGTCAGCAGATTGCACAGCGACGCATCGCGTTTGCGTCGGACCGGATCGACCGCACCCGGGACGTCATCATTCGGATGAATGCCGACTACAAGAATGAGACCCGCTGAGAGGCCGGGAGAGGACTGACACCATGCAACGACATCTGATTCGACTGGTCGTACTTGTCGCGTTGTGCGTGACGCCGCTCATGGCGTGGCAGGCGGCCGCCAACCGTGCGGCTGTGACGCCCACGGTCGTCGGCACAATTGACCTGCCCAGGGTGCTGGAGTCGCTGGACGAGTGGGCGGCTGAGATGCAGCGGGCCCAGGCGGCAGGTGAGGCCTTCCAGGCGGAACTCGCCCAGAAGCGGGATGATCTGGACGGCCTGGCGGCAGATATGGAAGACTTCGTCCTCGGGACGGACCAGTACGCCGCTGCCGAGCACGCGCTCAAGAAGGCTTCGATCGACCTACGGGCGTTCATGAGCTATGCGGACATGCGTGAGGCGAGGACCAAGCAAAGGGCCATTCTGCGGATCTACAACCATGTTCGGTCTGCAACGCAGGAACTCTCAGACCGGGACGGATACGGCATTGTGCTCATGGACGATTCAGCGATTCCCATCGCCGAGGACAGCTCCGACATCCTTGGCGATATCTCGTCACGCCGCGTGCTGTACGCCGCAGCGACACTCGACATCACGGAGCCGCTGATCGCCTTCATGAACGCGCAGTGGCAGGCGGCCCGCGGCCAGTGATGCCTCGTCGCTACACGACATGTTGACCGCGGCCGACATCGCCAAACGCCTGGGCGGCGAGCTCGTCGGATCGGGCGAGCATTGTGTTGCTGGCTTCGCTGGACTCGACGAGGCCGCGGCTTCGGATCTGGTTTTCATCGCACATGCGAAGTGGGCCGACCGCTGGGTGACCAGTCAGGCCGTCGTGGCGCTTGTGACGCGTGGCGTCGAAGTTCCCGGGCACGATCCGGACGCGAGAACATTGGTCGTTGTGGATGACGCCGAAATCGGAATGATGCTGCTTCTCGACTCCGTTGCTGCCGAGCTTCGGCCAGGGCCGGCGCCCGGCGTGCATGCAGGGGCTCACATCGACGACACGGCGACCCTCGGCCAGGGCGCTCACGTCGCCGCCGGTGCGGTGGTCGCCGCCGGCGCGGTGGTCGGCGACGGAGCCGCCATCGGGGCGGGGGCGGTGGTGGAGAAGGGGGCCGTGGTGGGTGCCGGGGCCAGGCTGCACGCAGGTGCCGTGCTTGGCGAAGGCTGTTCCATCGGCGAGCGAAGCGTTCTGCATTACGGCGCGATGGTGGGCGGCGAGGGATTCGGCTTTCGGCCCGACCCGGATTCGGGCCTGCCCCGAAGGGTGCCGCACCTCGGAACCGTTGAAATCGGTGCCGATGTCGAGATCGGGGCCTCTTCCTGCGTCGACAGGGGCAAGTTTGGTCCGACCACCATCGGGGACGGTACCAAGATCGACAATCTCGTCCAGATCGCTCACAACGTCCAAATCGGTCGTGGGGTCATCATCGCCGGTCAGGCGGGCCTGGCCGGATCGGTCCAGGTGGGGGACGGGGCGGTTCTCGGGGCTCAAGTGGGGGTCGCGGAGCATGTCGAAATCGGCGCTGGGGCCAGAATCGCGGCGACCAGTGGCGTCATGCGCACGGTTCCCGCTGACGAGGATTGGGCAGGAACGCCCGCCCGCCCGGCACGCCAGACTTTGCGAGAGGTTGCGGCCCTCCGTAAACTGCCGGAACTGGTGGCCTCCATGGCGCGGCGGGAATCGTCCTGACGCGTCTGAGGTTTCTGGTTTCGCCCATGGACGAGCCGCAGACCCAGCCTGTTGAATCCGAACGAGCGACCACCCGTCAGCGGACGCTGGCTCGCGAGGTGTCGGTGCGTGGCAAGGGGCTCATGCTCGGTCAGGATGCGGAGCTGCGACTCTGCCCGGCTCCCTCAGATCATGGGCTGGCATTTGAACGAGTCGACCTGGACCCGCCGGTGCGGATCCCAGTGACGATCGAGCATGCGCTGGAGCGGGATCGCAGGACCGCAATCGGCTCAGGCGATGCTGTGGTCGAGACGATCGAGCACTGCATGTCGGCGCTGAGAGGTGCCGGCATCGACAATGCCCTTCTGAAGATCGATGGGCCTGAAGTGCCGCTGGGCGACGGAAGTGCATCGGCATTCATGGCTGCCATCGCAGAAGCCGGCGTTGAGACGCAGGATCAGGCTCGCCACGTGATCCAGATCGAAGAGCCGATCGTCCTTCGAGAAGGTGACACCATGCTTGCGGTGTTCCCCTCAGGGAGTGATGAGTTTCGGGTCATGTACGAACTCGACTACGGCAAAGCTTCGTCTCGCATTCCCCGGCAGTCCTTCGCGTTCACCCTCGACGCGTCCTCCTATTCGGAGGAAGTCTCCGAGGCTCGAACGTACAGTCTTGAGGAAGAAGCAAGAGCGTTGCAGGACCAGGGGCTTTGCACGCATCTGTCACCCGCCGACGTTTTGGTCATTGGCGACGACGGCCCCATCGAAAACACGTGGCGTTTCGACAATGAGCCAGTGCGGCACAAGGTGCTCGATCTGATTGGCGATCTGATGCTGGTCGGCGCACCAGTGGCGGGGCACTTCATCGGGACCAGATCCGGGCACGCCCTCAATCGCCGAATGTGCCGGGCGATCTGCGAGCAGATCGAGCGAAAGGAGCGAGCCGAGCGGCTCGAATCCGGACGCACGATGGATATTCGGGCCATCCAACAGATCATGCCGCACCGGTACCCCATGTTGCTGGTCGATCGCGTGGTCGAAGTTGAAGGTAATCAGCGGGCCATCGGCGTCAAGAATGTGACCATCAATGAGCCGTTTTTCACCGGGCACTATCCCGGGACACCGATCATGCCTGGCGTGTTGATCGTCGAAGCCATGGCTCAACTCGGGGGTCTGCTTCTGAGCCAGACGCTTGAGCACCACGGAAAGATCGCGGTTCTGCTCAGCTTGGACAGGGTCAAACTTCGGCATCCGGTGACGCCAGGGGATCAACTGATGCTCGAGGCCGAGACGATCCGCGCCAGCACGCGTACGGCCGCCATTCGATGCCGCGCGTACGTGGCCGATCGCGATGTCGCTGAGGCGCAGATTCGATTTATGATGGTCGATGCGGACCAGGCTCACGGATGAGGAGTGTCGGTACACCATGACCTCGGTTCACCCAACAGCGATCATCGACCCGAGTGCGGAGTTGGCCGACGATGTTCGTGTCGGTCCCTATTGCGTCATCGGGCCGGATGTCCAGATTGGCGGCGGGTCCGTACTCGACGCCCACGTGACGATTGGCATGCGGACTGTGCTCGGATCGAGAAACCACCTGCACTCACACTGCGCGGTTGGCGGCGATCCACAGGACCGCAAGTACGCGGGAGAGCTGACTGACCTGCGAATCGGTGACGACAACGAGATTCGCGAGCATGTGACCATTCATCGCGGAACCGGAAACGGTGGAAGCGTCACCGACGTCGGGTCCGGAAACCTGCTGATGGTCGGGGCCCACGTGGCCCACGACTGCTCGGTGGGTGACGGCACCGTGATCGCCAATCAGGTGATGCTTGCAGGGCACGTCAGAGTTGAGGATGGTGCCTCAATCGGAGGCGGGGTTGGCGTTCATCACTTTGCAACCATCGGCCGCCTCTCGTTCGTGGGCGGACTCGCCAGAGTCTCGCGAGACGTGCCGCCCTTCATGATTGTGGAAGGCCACCCAGCCGAGGCGCGTGCGGTCAATGCCATCGGCATGTTGAGGAACGACTACGCCCAGTCTGACATCGAGGCGATGAAGGAAGCGTTCCGCCGCGTGTATCGAGGTGCCTCCGTCGTCGCCGAAGCCATCGCCGAGCTTCGCGCCGGGTTCTCTGGTGTCGAAGCGGTCGGACACCTGTGCGACTCGATCGAAGCATCCACCATGGGCACCCACGGCCGCGCGCGAGAAGCGATGCGTACTGACGACAAGTGGACGGCGGCGGACGCCGCCGAAGCAACCTAGTCAGCCCAAGTCGTCTTCGTCTTCGACCACAGGCTCGTCCTCGCCGTCTTCATCACGAGGTTCGTCGTCGTCTTCGTCCGCGTCGTCCGCATCGAAGTACTCGCTCGTACCGTCAAAGTACCCCTCGTTCTCTTCGTCTTCGATGGGGTGAGCGGTGGATTGGAAGAAGGTGAGTGCCGCGTCCACCCACAGAGGGCGGCGGGTGAGGGTTGTCGAGGTGATGTCAGGCATGATCAGTGCTGGCCGTTGCTGTGCGGGTGGCGAAACTCCCGCGGGCGAGGGTGTGGATCGGCCTCAGATGGCGATCGCGCGGATTCTAGCGACCTGGCTCAGGGTGTCGAGTGGGGCGCGTTCGATCATGGTTGCCCCATGGCGGCCGCTCCGGAAAACGAGGCTGCGGGGCGATAGCCCCACTCTGCCATGGTTTCCGCCAGCGTGCTGGTGTCGAGGTACCGCAGCGACCCTCCGACGTAGATGGTGGTCCCGGAGGGCAGGCCTGCGGGGAGCACCACCGGCAGATCCGCCACGCGGTCGAACCCCGGTGACAGCACCAGCCCTGCGGCGTGTCGGCCGTGCCAAGCCCCTCGGCCCGGCGCCTGAGCCGTGTAGTCGTACTCGATGAGCTTGATCGAGCGCTCATTCGGATTGGTAATGCGCACCTGTACCACGCCAGCGGTGGCGTCGGCAGTTGCTTGGGTGATCCGGCCGGTATCCAGCACCTGGACGGAGGGCGGCGAAACGCATCCGGCCACAAGGGCGAGCGATGCTGCTGCGGCGAGTCGCGTGTGCATGAGAGCACGATATCAGGGTGGCTCGCCCCGTTGCCTCTCTCGCAACCCCCCCAGCCGGTATGGCCTGCCCCGCTCGGGCTGGATCGCGAGGAATCGGCTCAGGACACATGGGAGACGAGTCGATCCCGACTTCGACCCGCACACCCCTTGGAGTTCCGGATGCAACTCGACGCGATTCTCCAGTCTGCAGCAAACCTCGGCGCCAGCGATGTTCATCTGGTCCCCGGCCATGTTCCGATGGTGCGGGTAGATACGGTTATGCGGAGCCTGGATCTGCCGGTCCTGGTCAACGCCGATTTGGACGGATTTGTCTGTGAGATCACCTCGAAGTCCCAGCGGGAGCGGCTGGCGGCCGAGCAGGACCTGGATCTGTCCTACGCCGTGAGCGCACTTGGCCGCTTTCGCGTCAACATCCACCGGCAGCGGACCGGTCTGGCCATGGCCATGCGGGCGATTCGGTCGACCATCCCACCGCTGGAGGATCTCAACCTTCCGGATGTCGTTCAGCGGTTCGCCATGCTTCCACGCGGGCTTGTGCTGGTCACTGGCGACACCGGGTCGGGCAAGTCCACCACGCTGGCCGCCATCATTCAGGCGATCAATGCTCGAGAACGCAAGCACATCATCACGCTCGAGGATCCGATTGAGTACACATTCCAGTCGCGGCAGTGCCTGATTGAACAGCGAGAACTCGGCGCGGACTTGCCGTCGTTCGCGTCCGGGCTCAAGCATGCCCTTCGCCAGGACCCGGACATCATTCTCGTCGGCGAAATGCGGGACCTGGAGACGACGGCCCTGGCCATGAGTGCTGCGGAAACTGGACACCTTGTCCTCTCCACCCTTCACACCGTCAGCGCGGCTCAGACGGTCGAGCGCATCATCGACATGTATCCGGCCAACCAGCAGAACCAGATTCGGTCGATGCTCGGCGACACGCTGCAGGCCGTCCTCTCACAGTCGTTGTTCGCAAGAGCCGACGGTGACGGCATGGTGCCGGCGGTGGAGATCCTGCTGTGTACACCGGCCGTACGCAATCTCATTCGTGAGAATCGCACATTCGAGATTCCCAATGTGATCGAGACGAGCCGAGGTCTGGGCATGACCACGCTCGACTCATCCATCTCGCAGTTGTATTTCAATGGACTCATTTCCGGGGAGGATGCAGTCGCCCGAGCCGTGTATCCGGATGCCATGGAGCAGGCCATCGCGGCCTGATCGCGCATGCCCAACTACCTCTGGGAAGTTCGGACGCCGGGCGGACGCACCGAGTCGGGTCGCATGTCGGCCGAGACCGCGGGTGCCGCAGCGTTGGTGCTTCGCCGGCAAGGGCACCACGTGCTCAAACTGGTGCCGCTTGCCGATCGCCGTTTCGAATGGAAGCGGATTGTCGAGATTCTGAATGCCGGAACCGGACCTTCACAGAAGGAGGTTCTGGACTTCACGGTTCAACTGGCGGTGATGGTTCGTGCGGGCATCAATCTTCGCCAGGCCCTGGACGGCATCGGTGAGCAGACGAAGAACGCCAAGTTCCGCCGAATCATCCTGCAAATCCGCGCCGACGTCGAAGCAGGCCGCTCGTTTTCCGAGGCCATCTCCAAGTATCCAAAACAGTTCAACGCTCTGTATGTCAATATGGTCAAAGCGTCCGAGATGTCCGGGTCCTTCGCACAGATGCTTGACCGCATCGCGTCCTTCATCACGCAACAACTTGAGACCAGAAAGATGGTCATCGGGGCGAGCATCTACCCGGGAATCATCGCCACCATGGCGACTGGTGTGACGGTCTTTCTGTTGACCTTTGTCCTGCCGAGATTCGCCGGAGTGTTTGCAGGCAAGGAAGACGTCCTTCCCGGGCCCACCAAGATGCTGATGGGGCTCTCGGCGTGGATGGTCGGCAACTGGCAGGTGCTGGTCGGTGCCGTGATCGCGTGCATCATCGCAGTGCTGCTCGCACTCCGCACCGGCCCGGGCCAGTTGGCGCTCGACCGGGTCAAACTCCTTGCGCCGCTCTTCCGTGGAATGTTTCGGGCGTTGTACGTCAGTCGGTCGCTTCAGACGATGGGGGAGTTGCTCAACGCGGGCGTCCCCGTGCTCGACGCCGTGGGTGTGACGGCGGACATCTCTGGGAATCGTCTGTACCGTGATTTGTGGTGCCGTGTCCAGGCGTCGGTTCGCGATGGCAACAAGCTCAATGACGAATTGGAGAAGTCCAGGCTACTTCCAGGATCAGTCGTGCAAATGGTCGCCGCTGGCGAGGAGTCGGGCCGCCTTGGTGAGGTGCTGGAGGAAGTTGCGGAGTTCTATCATCGTGTTCTTCGCGATGCGATCAAGGCGATGACGAGCATGATCGAACCTTTGCTCATCGTGGTCATGGGCTCGATTGTTGGTTTCATCGCCATGGCGATCATCTTGCCGATCTTCAAGATGAGTTCGTTGGTGTCCGGATGATGCGGCCAGGTCGAGTCAGGTCGAAGGGGCGTCGGGGCTTCACGCTCGTGGAGACGGGGCTCGCCATCGTCATCGTGGCGACGGGCATGCTCGCGATGCTCGCGGCGCACGAGGCGTTTGTGCAGCAGAATGAGTGGGGCGAGCGTGCGTCACAGGCTGCGCGGCTCGGTGGCGAGATTCGCGAGCGAAGCATGACCCTTGCGCTGGCGGACCCGGTTACGGGCAGCACGTTCTGGGGCGCCGAGTCCGGCGAGGTGACGCTGGCCGACTGGGACGATATGGACGACTACGACGGGCTCGATGTGTCGGGATGGGGTGGTGACGGCCCGATCGACGCTTCAGGAAGTGTCATTCCGGGCATGCAGGGCTGGCGGCAGGTCGTCGAGGTTCAGTCGGTGGACCCGACCGATCTCGCGACGCCGGTTGCTGACGGAACTTCAGAGGCGGTTCGCGTTTCGGTGGACGTGTACTGGCAGGAGAGCGTCGGAGACCCCGGTGACCTGGTCACCACGGTGACATGGGTGCACGTGCAATGAGATGCCAGCACACACGTCGATCGCATCACCTCGGTGTCTCCTCGGTGATGGCGATGATCTTCCTGGCGCTGGTCGCGTCGCTGACCGCGGTCATGGCCATCGTGTCCGAGGGAAACGTCCGCAGCGCCGATTCGGCCATCAGAGTGTCGAGAAGTCTGAGCGCCGCTGAGAGTGGTCTCAAGGCGGCGATGTGGCGCCTGCGGCGAGAGTCGGGACGGTTTGTCGTTGAGGCGGGCGATCTGGATGGCGGTTTCGGTGATCGATTGTGGCGTGGCACCTGGGTGGGGGCCGACGGCGTCGTGACGGTTGCCGACCCGGACGGATACACGGTGCCTGCGCCGAGCGGTGTGGGCTTGATGCATGCGGTGTATGACGCCCATCTGAACCACGATCAGCACGCAGATGTGCTGGTCGACGGCGTGGTCGTTGAGGCGGCGATCGACCCGGTCGGTGGAGTAGTCACCTCACAGGGAATTCCGCTGGACGGGACCGTAGGCGGAGCGTGGTTCCAACTCAAGTACGAGATGCTTGCGGGCGGCAGCGGTGTCCGCGTCACCAGCAGAGGCATTGATCAGGACGTGCAGCGGCTCGTCCAGATGGACTTCCTTCTCGAGAAGAAGATTGAGTATGCGCTGCTTGGGCAGAGCCGCATCATGGTGGGCAAGAACGTTCTCGTGGACGGCCCGATCGGGGCCTTGTACGGCACCGTCTCCGGGGAACTCGACCCCGACAACGGCGATCCCCTCGTCCTTCGCAGTGACTTCTACGATCTGGATTCCGTGACGCTCGATCCGCTTCTGGACACGCTACACGGCCTGGTCGCTACGGATGATGCGGACGGAGACGGTCGGCTGCGACCGGACCATCCTCAGGAGGGGGCGTCGCTGGCGGCCTACCCCACGCTTCAGGACCATGACGAGGATCAGTACATCGACGACTTTGACCTTTTCCTGGGAGTTTTCGACGCAGACACGGACGACATGGTGGTGTTCGATCCGGCGCTTGCGCAAGCGGCCGGGTGGGGCGTGATGGCGGACGAATTCGACGGCGACGACGATCTGGCCACCTTGCTGGACACGGCAGCATCGGACCGAAACGCAGATGGGCAGATCGATGCCTTGGACACGGCGATGGGTTGGAACGATGGAATCCTCGACGTTCGAGATCGGTACGCAAAGGTGCGCGGGCACCTCAACTTCGCCACGGACGCGGCGTCGTGGGAGAGTGCCCGCAGCGCATCCTGGCAGTCCCGAGCAGAAGCGGTTGTGCGGCCGAGTCAGGCCAAGCCGCCGGCCACGTTTTCGGTCGGGGCGCCCTGGCTGCTCGGCCTGACCAGTGACATGTTCCTCAACTCGACCACCTGGTACGAGACACAGGCCAATGCCGGCAGCTCGTTTGCGTCGCAAGTCGCGGCCAATGGTGGCTGGTCCGGTGAGACGACACCGCCCGAATCAGTGCCCTGGGGCTCCGACGGGGCCTACGACCTCTTTGACCGGCCGGTGTACCGCAACATGATCTTCGGTGACATGAAGATTCCAATGGGCACCAACGCCCTGTTCGTTGATTGCTGGTTCGTGGGGGTGGCCTGGATCGAGACGACCGAGGACTGCACCGACGTCAACTGGAACTACGCCGGAAGCCGCGAGATGCAGGACGGCGCGCCTGCACTGCGCTTTCCAGATCTGACGGCAACGTCCGGAGGTACGGAGTACACCGACACAAGCGTGGCTTCGAACAACCTTCGGTTCGACGGGTGCACCTTTCTCGGAACGCTCGGCGGCGACCGGCCGCTCGAATTCACGCATTGGCGTAACAAGGTTCAGCTGACGGGGGCGACGAGGTTCTTCGTCGATCCAGATGACCCCGATCTCCTGGCCGAACCGGATGCGCCAGCCCTGCAAACCTTGCTCCTGGCCATGCCGGAGCCGACGCTCGAGCAACTCGCCCGCACGAGCATGTTGTTGCCGGGATGGTCGGTGGATGTCGGCAACTTTGACAGCGATACCAGTACGAGCGTCAAGCTCAATGGGACGATCGTGACGGGGCTCATCGACATTCGAGGTGCTGCTGAGATTCATGGAACACTGATGACGACCTTCCGTCCGGAGGAGGGTGTGGGGCCGCTGTTCTACGGCGGGACGCCGGATGCCTTCAATACGACGCTCGGGTACTTCGGCTCAGAGGATGGTGATCAGGAAGGCGTGGACGTTGACGACCCCGGCTTCGGCGGGTTCGGGAGCATCACGCTCAGGTATGACCCGGAGGCGAAGCTTCCTGACGGCATTCCGTGGCCACTGCTTGCGACGCCGGAGGCGCCGACGTGGTACGAGGGGGGCGAGTGGTGAAGCGCCGCCGAGGTTTCTCGCTGGTCGAGGTACTGATCGCGCTTGCGATCACTGTGGTGCTGATGATCGCCACCATGCTTGCGCTGCGGGCAAGTTTCGAGTCCTATCGCCGCTCAGCTGCGCGCGTCTCGTCCAATGTGTCCGGCCGACTGGTGGTTGAGCGGGTGCAGATGATGATCCGTGGGGGGATCGACTTCGGCCCGGTTCCGGCGTCGCCCACTGAGAGCGTGGTGGAGTCGAACGAGTTGAGCATCCAATCGGCCGACGGAACCTGGACGACACTCCGCTGGGACGAGCCGACCGAGACGCTGCGCTGGGAGCAGGGATCGGACAGTTGGCCCCTGATCGAAGGGGCGAGCCAACTGGTCGGCGGTGGTGGAGACCCAGTCTCGCCGTTCAGGATGCAGTTTCGAGACGGACGCTGGCTGACCCATGCCACCATCGATCTGGTCATCGATGGTCAGGGCGTGAGCACCACAGAGCTGGACCTCGTGGAGCTGCCCGAGATGCGGTTTGTGGGCTCCGCGATGCCTCGCCGCGTCGCGTGGGGTGAGTGACGGCTGAGCCGGGGCTGGGGGGGTACCACCCGCTATCCTCCGCGGTCCATGTACGCGATCCGGACTGAACGGACATTCTCCGCCGCGCACGCCCTCACCATCGGTGGTGTGCCCGAGACGCTCCATGGACACGATTGGCGCGTTCGCGTCACGCTTCGCGGGCCAAACCTGGACGCTGACGGCCTGCTGTGTGACTTTCACGCCCTGGAGAAACTGCTCGAGCAGGTGGTGTCGCCGTTTCATCATTCAACGCTCAATGAGGTGCCACCTTTCGATCTGGAGAACCCGAGCGCCGAAGCTGTTGCGATCTTCGTCGCCAGGTCGCTGGTTCCGGATCTGCCGTCGAACATCGTGTCGATCGAAGTGTCGGTGACCGAGGCTCCTGGGTGCGAGGCGTCCTTCGCCATGGAGATGGAGTCGTGAGTGACGCCCCGCTGATGCTTGGCGTGTCGGGAGCCCGTGGGATTGTTGGTGAAACGATGACGGACCAGGTTGTGCGCCGCTTTGCCGCATGCTGGGGTTCCAGTCTCGCCCGCCACGTGGAGACGCCGCGTGTGTGTCTGGGACGTGACAGTCGCCCATCTGGGGGCGGCTTTGCCAGGGCGGCTGCCGCAGGCCTGTCCGGGGCGGGGTGCGACGTCATCGACCTCGGCGTCGTGGCGACACCCACCGTCGGCGTCATGATCGGCGCCTCGAAGTCTGCGGGGGGGGTGGTTCTGACCGCTTCGCACAACCCGTCGCAATGGAACGGTCTCAAGCTGCTGGACGCCTTCGGGACCGCGCCGTCCGCCGAATGTGCCGGCGACATCATCGAAGTGTTCAAGAGCGACGCAGCGGTCGAGACGGCTCCGAGGGCGGGAACCGTATCTGAAGAGGTACGGGCAACCGATACGCATGTTGCCAAGGTGCTTGGCGGCATTGACCCGATGCCCATTCGCGACCGGGGCTTTCGGGTGGTGCTTGACTCGGTGAATGGCGCGGGCGCACGCGGAGGTGCTGCCCTGCTCGGCCATCTCGGCTGCTCCATCACGCATCTCGGGAGCGAGCCTGATGGCGAATTCTGGCATGTGCCGGAGCCCATTGAAGAGAATCTTTCCGGGCTTGCCGGCGAAGTGCTGCGACAGGGAGCCGACGTCGGTTTCGCCCAAGATCCGGATGCGGACAGACTGGCCATCGTCGATGAGACCGGTCGGTATGTCGGTGAGGAGTACACGCTTGTACTGGCCGCATGGCGGGTCTTGATGGACAACCCTGGTGCCGTGGTTGTGGCCAACCTCTCGACGAGTCGGATGATCGATGACGTCGCCGCGAGATTCGGCGGAACCGTGCGGCGCAGCGCCGTCGGCGAAGCCAATGTGGCCGCAGCGATGCGGGCGTGCGGCTCGCCCATCGGAGGCGAGGGCAATGGTGGCGTGATTCTCCCGAGCATCACATACGTTCGGGACAGCCTGTCAGGCATGGCGCTGGTGCTGGATCTCATGCGCCGTGAGGGCAAAGCGCTCTCGACGCTGATCGCTCAGATTCCGCGGTACGTCATCGTCAAGGAGAAGTATCCGCTGCGGGCGCGGTCGGATTTGGCACCGGCTCTGGCGCGGGTCGCCGGTGGTTTCCCTGACGCGAAGATCGACGACTGTGACGGTGTGCGGCTGGACCTGCCGGAAGGCTGGGCGCACATTCGGCCGAGCAATACCGAGCCGATCGCGCGGATCATCGTCGAGGCGTCGGATGCGGAGACGGCAGCCAGCCTGATCGAGCGGGTCCGGGCAGTGGCGGGGCTCTGACACGGTGGGTTGGTGTCAGGCTTTCCACGACTCCTGCACGGTGACGGTGAAGGGCTCGGTTCGGCAATCGATATGGCACGCGAAGTATCCGCCGGCGTGGTCCGCGACGAGCGGCCAGATGAACTCGCGGTCCGTCTTGGGCTGAGGAAGGCGATCGATCGCAGCTTGGTCGAGCCACTCCAGCATGCCCTCGTCCATTTCGTATGCGGCAATCTCATCGTGACCGATCGCTCGTGTCACCTCGAAGAGAAAGAGCAGCCAGTGGCACTCGCCCTCATAGGCCGTCTCCGAGACCATTCCCATGAGTCGGATTTCGTCGTACCCCAGTACGACGCCTGTCTCTTCCTCGGTCTCCCGAACCGCGCAGCAGTGTGGGCTTTCACCCGTGGTGGGCTCCAGTTTGCCGCCGGGCGGGGAATACATGCCCGCATTGGGTGGCTTGCAGCGATGCAGCATGAGCAGTCGCCCATCGGCGTCTCGGAGATAACACAGCACCGCAATGCGGTAAGGCAGAGAGAGGTCAGTGAGGTTGGTGCTCATGCGTGGGCGCCTTCGATCAGATCGACCATGTCTCTGACGGCGACCTGCATGCCTGAGATGATCGATCGGGCCACAATGGCGTGGCCGATGTGGAGTTCGCACAATTCGCCCAGCGCCGCGATGGGCCTGACGTTCGGGTAGTCCAACGCATGCCCGGCGTTGAACCGCATGCCGGCTGCGACGATCAAGGTGCCTGCCGTGCCGATTCGCCTCAACTCCGCCTCTGCGGCCGGGCACCCTACGCCGCCGCGCTCGACGGCATGGGCCCAAGGGCCGGTGTGCACCTCGCAGACCTCGAATCCGCAGTCCGCGGCCGCCTGAATCTGCTCGGGTTCGGCGTCGATGAACGCGCTGGCCGGAATGCCATCGGCCCGCAGCCGGGCGACCACGCCTCGGAGCCGCTTTCGGTCACCGGATACGTCCAGTCCGCCTTCGGTTGTGATCTCAGCCCGGCCCTCGGGGACGAGCATGGCTGACTGGGGTCCGATTCGGAGGGCGATGTCAATCATCGCGTCGGTGGCGGCCATCTCGAAGTTGAGCGGCACGGTGAGGGCGGAAGCGAGTCGCTCGACGTCGCTGTCCTGGATGTGCCTGCGGTCCTCTCGCAGGTGGACGGTGATGCCTTTCGCGCCGCCGAGGCATGCGGCGGCCGCCGCCTCGACGGGGTCCGGCTTGATCGTCCGCCTCGCCTGCCGAACGGTCGCGACGTGGTCGATGTTGACACTGAGGATCGGCATTGGGGCCAGATGGTACCGCTCGGGATCGAACGCGGCCCGCGCGGCCAATCTATACTCCGTCACGCATACGAACGCGGCATGGACGACTTTCACAAGAGCCTCGATTCCGTTCTCGGCGACCTGCTGGCGCAGGGCCGTCGCGTGACCGATCTCACGCTGACGGCTGTGGAGTCGTACTTTGAGAACGACGCAGAGGCCGCAGCGGGTGTGATCAGAGCCGACGCCACCATCGACCATGTCGATGTCCAGATCGAGCGTGGGTGCATCGCGTTGATGGGACATCGGCCGAGTGGTGAGTTCGATCAACGGTCGATCCTGACCATCGTGAAGATCAATAACGAGCTTGAGCGGATTGCCGACTGCGCAGTCAACATCGCTGAGGCGAACGAGCAGCGGAAGGACACCGAGGTGGCGGACACGCTGCAGGTGATGGCCAATAGTGTTGTCGGCATGGTCAGGGACTCGGTCCGGGCGCTGGACGCACGAGACACGGACCTCGCTCAACGCGTACTGGCCTTCGACGACACGGTTGATGCCTTCAAGGATGAGTTGGTCGAACGTGCCCAGACCGCGTTGGCACAAGGCGTTGTGTCGGTTGGCGCTGCGATGCAGTTGCTTGCGGTCGTCCGCGCGGTCGAGCGGATGGCGGACCACTGCACAAACATCTGTGAGCAGGTCATCTATCTGGAAACAGGCAAGATCGTTCGGCACCTTCCCTCGGGGTGGACCAAGCCGGCGCTCCCAGAGGACGCCTGATCGGCATGAGCGAAATTGAGTCGATGTGCGGACGTCTGGAGGCCTGTGGCCAACCGGGGCTCGCCAAGGCCCTCGCAACGGAGCCGGGTTTGCTCAAAGATGCGCGCCGAGTGGACTGGGAGGCCGTCCCCTCGCTTGTAGAACGATGTGTTCGATCGCGGCCAATCGCTTTCGAGGGTGAGCCAACTCCGGCACCGTGCGTGACGACCAATGCATCACTGGTGACGGACTCGATCGCGCTGGTGGACGAATCGGCGCTCCGGACTGCGGGCGAAGCGATGCTGGCCGATGGAAGGGTCGCAGTTTTCACAGTCGCGGGCGGTCAGGGCACCCGGCTCGGATGGAAGGGTCCGAAGGGCACATTCCCCGCCAGTCCCGTGTCGGGCAAGCCGCTCTTCAGGCTGTTTGCCGAGCAAATTCTTGCAGCGGAACGTCGGTGGGGATGCTCCATTCGGTGGTACATCATGACCAGTGAGGCCAATGATGCCGAGACGCGTGGCTTCTTCCTGGACAACCGGTGCTTTGGCCTGGATCGCCGGAAGATCATGATGTTTCCGCAGGGCATGATGCCGGTCTTTGACGCGTCCAGCGGTCATGTGCTCCTGAGCGACGCAGGTTCGATGGCCATGAGTCCGGACGGGCACGGCGGCTCATATGCCGCGCTGCTTCAGAGCGGCGCGCTCGATCAGATGGAAGGCCGAGGCATTGAGGCCATCAGTTACCACCAGGTGGACAATCCGTTGGCGCCGGTGCTTGACCCGGTCTTTCTCGGATTGCATTGCCATGAAGCCTTCTCTTCAGGTGAGTACACGAGCAAGATGGTGCCCAAGGCCGGCCCGGACGAACGGGTCGGGGTGTTTGCACTTCGAGGCGGCGTACCCGGGGTGGTCGAGTATTCGGACATGACCGAGTCGCAGACGACCGCCGTGGATTCGCAAGGCCATCTTCGCCTCTCCGCCGGCAATGTGGCCATGCACATCATCAGTAGGGACTTTGCGCGGCGTGTGGCGGACGCCGGGGAGGCGTCGCTGCCGTGGCACCGCGCCGAGAAGAAGGTGGCGTACTTCAATCCTGAGACGTCCACGACCATCACACCGGGCTCGGCCAATGCGGTCAAGCTTGAGCGGTTTGTGTTTGACGCCATGTCGATGGCGAGGCAGCCGGCGATTCTGCAAGTCGACCGGGCATCCCAGTTCGCGCCCATCAAGAACGCCACGGGGGTCGATTCAGCAGAGAGCAGCCGGCGGATTCAGTCGGATGTGTACGGCTGCTGGTTGGAGTCGGCCGGTGTGGCCGTGCCGAGACGGCCGGATGGTCACGTTGACGCCGACATTGAGATTTCACCCCTGACGGCGATGTCGCAGGCGGATCTCCAGGGAATGTCGCTTCCATCGGCGGTGGAAGCCGGCGCGTCACTGAGCCTGTGAGGCGGGCAAGGGCGAGGGTGATGTCGTGACGGCACGAGCCTGGATGTGGCCGGTCCTTGCGATGCTGCTGCTGACTTCACCCAGCTTTGGGAGCGAGGGCAGTTCGCTCGTTCGGCACCCGGACTCGATCAAGGGGAAGGTCGAGCAGAAGGTCGAAGACTCGCTGGCCAGCGACGGGCCCTGGTTGCTCTTCGGGGTGATCATGCTCGCGGGCGTGGGTATCCCGATCAGTGAAGAGATCCTGATTGTTCCCGCGGGATTCCTGATCGAGCGGGGTGTACTCCCGCTCTGGGGTACCGTGGCCGCCGCGTGGGCCGGCGTCGTGCTTGCCGATCTGATTTGGATGCTGCTGGTACGACGCTTTGCGCACAGACTGCTACGCATTCGGTTTCTTCGCCGCATGTTTCACCCACGCAGGCTGCTCGAAATCAAGCACCTGCTGGACCGATGGGGGGCATGGGTGGTCATCTTGGGCCGGGTTCTCCCTGCCGCCCGTACACCCGTCATCACCGCTGCAGGATTGGCGCACATGCCCATTGGCCGGTTCCTCGCAGGCGAGTGCATCGGTGCGGCCAAGAGCGTGGCATGGCAACTTTTCGCGGGGTGGCTGATTGCCAAAGGGATCGGGGACTCCATGCACAACCGACATCTTCGGGATGCGCTGCTCATCGGGGGGGGCATTCTGATGGTGGTCGTGGTAGCGTGGTGGATTCGAAGACACATGGCAGGCCGGCGACATCGACCGAGGGCTCCGATGCGCTGGCTTCGAGAGGCGTGCAAGGCACCCGCGGACAGAGCCCCCACATGACCGAATTCATCACCCAATACGCCGACTTCCTTCCGTGGGTTGTGTTGGGGTTGCTGCTGGCGAGCGGCTTCGGAATTCCCATCGGCGAAGACATCATCATCATTCCTGCTGGCGTTCTCGTGGGAGAGCAGGTGCTCGGCCCAAACATCTGGGCGCCGACGCTTGTCGCGGCAATTGTTGGCGTGGCGACGGCGGACATGCTCTGGTTTATGTGGTGCAGCGTCTTCGGGACGCGGCTTCTCCATCGACGATTCATCAGGAAGTTCCTGCATCCCAAGCGGCTCCTTCAGGCGAAGCACCAAATTGACCTGAGGGGCATCTGGGTCGTCGTGGCGGCGAGGTTCATTCCGGGAAGCAGGACGCCCGCCATCACGGTGGCGGGCCTCATGCATCTTCGGCCGCTTCGATTCATCGTCGCGACTTGGTCATGCGTCCTCGTCACGGCGCCGATGCAGTTCTTTGCGGGCGTGCTTGTTGGCTATGGGATTGCGTCGCGGGATACGTTCGGGGCGCTGCAATGGGTCATCGCTGGAGCGGTTCTGGCGGTCGTGATCTCGACCGCGGCCGTCGTCTTCGCCAGATCACGGGGCCGTCGCGCCGAGCCTCCACGTGCTCGCGCCCGGTGGCTCAAGCGGTATCGCAGTCCTTCCGGTTCTCGCCCGGGTTGACACCCTCGGGGTGGTATCCTGCCACCATGAGAGCAGTGATCACCGGTCAAATCGGCATCGATAAAAAGCCATACCTCGAATCCGTCCGGGCACTCGGAGGCGAACGAGGGCAGCGCATCGAACTCTTTCATGTCGGTGACATGATGTACCAGGAGGCGCCCGACATTCGTCCGGGCCGCATTCTCGATCTCCCACTCAGTCGTTTGGCCTCGCTGAGGCGGGCGGCATTCAAGGACATCATTGCAGACACGACCCCCATCGTGGATTGCCCCGACTTGATCGTGAACACGCACGCCACCTTCCGATGGCGGCACGGGCTTTTCAGCGCCTTCGACTTTGATCAGATGGAGAAGTTGAGGCCGGACATGTTCATCTGCCTGCTCGACAACATCGAAGTCGTGCACGATCGATTGCACGATGAGCACGACATCGACGCCACGTTGAAGGACTGCATGGTGTGGCGGGAGGAGGAGATTCTTGCGACCGAGTTGCTCGCCAGTGCGATGGGATGTGCCGATCAGTTCTACATCCTGAGCCGTGGCCGACAGCAGGACACCTTCGAAACGTGTCTGCGGCTCGTGACACGCCCCGACATGAAGCGGGTGTATCCATCCTTCCCCATGAGCCACGTCATGGACATGCCGGACGTGCTTGAGGAGATCGGTCGGTTTCGAAATGCCCTTGCGGAGCACTTCATCACCTTCGATCCGGCGGATGTGGACGAGAAGTTGTTGCTGGACCGGGCCATCGAGGCGGCCAAGACTGGCCAGGACTGGATTGACGTGACGCCCCACGCGTATGGCGGTCGCGAAGGGCGGGAGCTCAAGGTCCGCGTCAGGGAGGTGCTGGACATCGCGGGAGATGTCGACGGGCAGATCTACATGCGAGACTTCAAACTGATCGACCAGAGCGACATGATTGTCTCACTCGTTCCCGAGTTGCCCGGTGGCATTCCCGGCCTGTCCAGTGGTGTCGAGCGGGAACTTCAGCATGCGTGGGAACACACCAAGGAGGTCTACGTGGTGTGGAAGCCGGCCAAGCCACCGTCACCCTTCATCACCGAGACGGCGACGAAGATCTTTCCGGATGTCGATTCGGCCTTGGAGTACTTTGAATCCGAGCGGATGTTCGCGCCCGGAAACCTCTTCGGCCACTGACATTGGCCACACGCCGCATCAAACTGACGGTTGCCTACGACGGCACCGATTTCAAGGGCTGGCAGAAGCAGCACCCTCCCGGTGAGCCGCCACTCAGAACGGCCCAGGGCGTGCTCGAGCAAGCTGTTCGGCAGGTGGTGCGTGAAGAGATCTCGGTCCACGGCGCCTCGCGTACCGATTCGGGCGTGCACGCGATGGGGCAGGTTGCTGCGTTCGACACGGCCAGTGAGATCGATATGGACCGCTTGCCGCCGGCTGTTTCGTCCAGATTGCCCGGAGATATCCGGGTGATTGATGCCGCGGTCGTTCCCGATGCGTTCAATGTCATCGGGGATGTCGAGGCCAAGGCCTATCGATATCGCGTTGCCTTCGGACGCCGCGAAGCCCACGAGCGTCCGCTGTTTGATCGGCGGTATGTCGCATGGGTCCCGTGGCAGCAGGACCTGGATGCCATGAACGCTGCGGCGGCACATCTGGTCGGATGTCACGACTTTGCGAGCTTCACGCGTCTCAATCACGGGCGGGAGTCCACCATTCGCGTGGTCCACGCCTGCGACGTCGAGTTGACGGGCGGTCGGGAACTCACCATCACGGTGTCCGGGGAGGGGTTTCTCTGGAACATGGTTCGCATCATCGCGGGCACGCTCGTGGAAGTGGGCGCCGGCCGACGCGGCGTAGACTCAATCAGTGAGTCCCTGGCGGCTCGAGACCGCGGTGCGGCCGGCGTCACGATGCCCCCGGAAGGACTCGTCCTGCTGTGGATCAGGTACGGCCTCCCGGGGTCGGGCCGCCAGCGGCAGCTTCACCGGCAACGCTCATCCTGACGCACCGGGCCGGTTGGTCCGGTACCGTCGTGGCGTGGAACGGAGCGACAAGGCGTGGGTCGGCGCGCTCAGGCGCCGGCTTGAGGGTGAGGCTGGGCGGTGGGGTCGCCGCGATCCGGCACGCCATCCCGAGGCGGCTCACAAGGCGGCGCTCCGGACGCACCTGGTGGACGTGCTCGATCGGTTCGATGACGCGGGGGACCACTGGATGCTTGCAGTCGCCGCGTGCTGGGGTCGGTCGCTGGATGCGGCCGATGCGTGGATCGACGCGGTCGGGCCGGTCCACGCTGCGGCAGCCCTCGATGCCATGGGTTCGACTCCGGTCCAGGACCGCCTTCATCAATCCACAGACGTCGTGAAGGGGATCGCCACGCACGGGCCGTTCCTGCCGGAGCGGCTCGCCGGGGAGGCGCTGCGCGCCCTTGAGGCCGTCGGCGCGTCAAGGCATGTCCGGCGCGGTGTGGGTGCCGCGTTTCGGACCCTGCACGCGTCCGAGGCCACACCCACCACAGTTCAGGGCGTTCTGGCGGCGGTGCGTGAGGCAACACTGGCCATGGAGGTTCCCGAATGGGCGGCCGCCATGCAGGCACGGGGCGCCGTCCGCGTGTTGGACCGCAGACTCGCTTCAGCCCTGGCGCTTCTGGAATCGCAGTCGGCGTGGCTGGTCGACTGTGGGGATCCGATGCTTCACCCCGGGATGCGCGCCGTGCTGGCGGGGTTACGGGCCAAGGCCTCGCAGCGGTATCACTTGGCTCGCGCAGCCGCCGCAGGGGACCATGCAGACGCGGAAGACCGGCGTATGCTGGTGGATGCAGCGCGGCGGATCGAGCGTGGTGTGGACACCGCAGATGTGCATGCCCGAATCGCCGAGATGGCAGCGCGGTGTTCGCCGCCTTCCCGGGTGCCCGAAGCCCTCAGGGCGATCGGTTGGCCGGCGGACCCGGCAGCGCAGTTGACGTGGAGCCCCGTTGCAGTCATCGACCGGGGCGCTCAGGGCCGGCTTCTGACGCTCATGGAAAGCCGCTTCCATCAGGCGGGAGCGCGGAACACACAGCGGTGGCGTCAACGGTGCGAGGAGGTCGAGGCTGCGGCGAGGGCGGTCCTGCGCGGGCCAAAATGACCGTCGGCAGCGGAGTACCATGCCCGTCATGGCACGCATGCTCGTTTTCGGGCCCCATCCGGACGATCAGGGACTGGGCATGGGCGGTTCAATCGCCAAACTGGTCGATCAGGGGCATGACGTCGTGCTCGTGGACATGACCGACGGCGAACCCACGCCATTGGGCGATCCTCAGACGCGGGCGGCGGAGGCCAGTGCTGCAGCGGACATCCTTGGCGTTCGCCGAGTTCAGGTGGGCCTTCCCAACAGGTGTGTTCAGCACACGATCGAGGCCCGGCATGCGGTGGCGGGCATCATTCGCGAGCACCAGGCGGATGTCCTCTTCGCGCCCTATCCGCAGGATGCCCATCCGGACCACATTGCCACGACGCGGATCGTTGAGGACGCTCGATTCGACGCGAAGTTGACCAAGACGGATCTTCCGGGCAAGCCTGTGTATCCGACGTGGCTGTTTCACTACTACTGCACGCACCTTCGCATCGTGCCTTCGCCGTCCTTCTTTCTTGATATCAGCGGATATCAGGACCGCAAGCGGGCGGCGATCGTCGCGTACGACACCCAGTTCGTGCAGCCCGAGAAGAACCGCAGGGTGGTGCAATGGGTCGAGCAGGCAGGTGCCTACTTTGGAAGCCGGATTGGGACGGACGCGGCAGAGCCCTTCCATGCGCCAGAACCGCTCGGCCTGCGTGGGTTCGATCAGGTGGCTGGCGTGCCGGCCCCGCTGTGAACGCCTGTTGATCCAAAGCCGCTGGTGCCGCGCCGCGTGGCGTCGAGTTCCTCGACCGCCTCAATGGTGCAGTGGGTGACCGGAGACACGATCATCTGGGCGACCCGCATGCCTGGCTCGATCACGAACGCCGCGCTGCCGAGATTGATCAGCGGCACCCTGACCTCACCGCGATAGTCTTCATCGATGGTGCCCGGGGCGTTCGGAAGGGTGACGCCGTGCCGTGACGCCAGGCCCGAGCGGGGTCGGACCTGGCCCTCGTGACCAGGCGGCAGCGCGATGGCGATGCCGATGGGAATCAGCTGAATGTCCCCTGGTGCGATGGTGATCGGTTCGGGGATGGCTGCATGCAGATCAAGTCCGGCGGCACCGTCGGACTGGTACTCCGGCAGATGAGCCGATTCGGTCAGTCGGTGAACGAGAAGGGTCGGTGGCATGGTGAGCCACGGTAGCGTTGCGGCCGGCAGGGCGTCGGGGAGCGCCTCAGGTCAGCCCGCGTCTGAGCGGAGCCGAGAGAGGCCGCCGCACGTCGTCACGAATGGAAGCTCGCAGTCCGGGCGGAGAACCCGATCCACCGAGTGGATCAGTGAGTCTGCGGCTCGCCTGGCGCCCGCAAGCCGGGGCTTGACGCGCGACTCCAGATCGGTCGTGGTTCCGCGATCGCGCTCGACGTGTTGTCGTGATTGGGAGATGGTCCTGAACTCCGTCGTGATGCCTGAACGCGGACGTCTGAGACAGGCGTCCTGCACTCGTAGTCGGCCAGAATACAGGGAATCCGCCAGTTTCGCGATGAATCCTGCGGAAAGCATGGCATTCAAGTATGTGAATTGATTCACATGAAAGTGGGTGTTTCGAACAAGGCAGCCAGGCCTGCCGAGTGGTGGCAGGCCTGGTGTGAACGGTCGATCGTCGTGCGTCTTGGAACGTCGTCGCCGCAGTTCTTCATGGCTACCTCGAAGCGTCGTGGCTCATCGGCGGGCCTCTCATCACCCACTATGGTTGCGGTCCCGGTACGTGAACTGCGAATCGGCGGGAATCTGAAAAGACCCGGTCGCGTGCGGGGCCGCCCATGTGCTCGCTGCCGATCACCTCAATACCAGCGGCCCCGCCGAGGAGGCGGGGCCGGTGGTGGAGAGAGAGGAGAGAGGAGAATCGGAGGAGAGGTCTGGGAGGAGAATGTCGGTCGGGGGTGGTCCCTTTCGGGACTCCTTGAAGTTTGCCCCGAGCGGGCTCGCTTCACCCTCAACTACGGCCCTCAGCGGGGCGTGTTTGACCGTCGCCTGCATTTCGCGAAGTTTTTTCCAGAACCGCGTTTTGGTGGCCGCCAGAGCCAGTTTTCCGGGCGCTGGCCTATCCACACCCGCCGAAGGCGGCCAGCAGCACGAGCAGATCATTGACATCGCCCAGCCCGTCGCCGTTCAGGTCCGCATCCGCCGTGCCGTACACCGAGAGGAAGTCGAGCAGATCGGTGATATCGACGATTCCGGAGCCGTCAAGGTCTCCGAGGCAGGTGTCCTCGAGCGGGCCGATCGAGCCGCCGAGAATGGTCCAGTCGTCGCCCGTGAGCGTGTCAACGGCAGGTTGGCCAGCGGCCCCCCGCACGGTCCACTGATCGCCCGACATGGTGTGGGAGGCATAGGTGGTCGAGCCATCGATCCAGGCGCCCGTACCGATTCCCCAGGCCAATCCGGCGATCGCCGCGGTGATGATGAGAACGAAGATGTTCCCTGCTCGGGTCATGGTCGAACTCCCTGAATCACTGGGGCTGAATGAGCATGAGCACCAGACCGGTGCCGTCTTCAAGCGACGACATCGCCTTTCCGATGACCGCGCCACGGGTGTTGTCGAGGCCAGCCGCCGACATGGCGTGGCCCGAGGTTGCGGACGTCGTCAGCATGTCGCCTGGACGAATGGGTTGCGTCTGGGCGTCGCACTTGACCCACACCCGGCCGGTCAATGCCACGCGGTGCGATCCATCGACCACGCTTCCCTTCTGCCCGAGCGAGAGCCCCGGTCGAATGCCGCCAGCGCCGCTGATGACGCCAACCACAGATGGGTCGGTGGCTCGCGAACTGATCACCAGGCCGCCCACGACTTCTGGATCGATGCAGACCACGGTCCCCGGGGCGGGGTCGCCGCCACGCACATTGAATCGTTCACAGAGGTCCGCGCCGCCATTGACCTGGACTTCATCGCAGATCACGCGGCCCATGCCGTTGTAGGCGGTGTCGAGTTCGATGACCGTGTCACCGGCGCTGTTGCGGAGTTTGAGCGAGCCATGGCGCATGCTGTCATTCGTTTCGGTCCCGAGATCCACCAGGTTGGTTCCGGACTCGTCCTTGATTCTCAGACCCCATCCATCGGCCGAGGTTGACCAGCGGCCGAGGACGATTTCTTCGGACTCGGTTGATGCGTCGCGGAACTTCAAGGTTGGGTAGGAACCGTCGATGGAGAGGTCGATCTCGTCAACACCGTCGTGCGCCATTCGGAACTGAAGCAGGTCATCCTGCGCGGCCACAAACATCTGATCCGCACCATCGGGCGTTGTCCAGGAGGACAGCGGGCCACCGTCATAGCCCCAGTGTGTGATCTGGGCGCTGGTCGCGTTGCCGCTGAGGTTGAAGTAGCCACCGGCGAAGGGGCGGAGCGTGACTTCTTTGTCGCCGGTCGTGCCGTACATGTTGAGCGTGGCGTCGCCAAAGAGCACGGTCGAGATGTACATCTCGATCATGGAGTCGCCGTCGGTCCCCATGCGAAACACATTGTCCGTGCCACCGATGTGGAGGGCCGTCTGCGGATCGTCCGTGAGAATGCCGACATGGCCGCCGGAGTAGCTGATGGTGGACCCATCGATCTCCCAGACGGCGTCACCCATGGGCCCTTCCGGCCCTTCCGGACCCTCTGGGCCTTGGGCGCCCGGGTCTCCTTGCGGCCCTGGATCACCTTGCGGCCCCGGGTCGCCCTGTGACCCCGGCTCGCCCTGGGGCCCTTGAGCGCCATCTGAGCCACTGGCACCGGGGGGCCCCTGCTCACCCTGCTCGCCTTGTGGTCCGGCATCGCCCTGCTCGCCTTGTGGGCCCTCGTTGCCCGACAGCGCATAGAGCGCGAATGGGGCTGGCGCGAGGCGGTGCCTCGGCGTCATGGTCGTGCCGTTGACTTCAATCTCGAGATAGCGCTCTTCGCCACTGCTGAAGTCTGTG
The DNA here is from genome assembly GCA_964609425.1 of uncultured Isosphaeraceae bacterium. Taxonomy (GTDB): domain Bacteria; phylum Planctomycetota; class Phycisphaerae; order Phycisphaerales; family SM1A02; genus UBA12567. The sequence continues at coordinate 34,458 of CAZSSV010000001.1, forward strand.
GTGGCAAACGCGAGGTCAGCGGTGAATCGTCCGTCCGTGACGATGATCGCCGTTGGTGCCAGCTCGGCAATGAGACTGCCGCCGCTCTCTGCAGACCAGAGTCCGAACGCCATGTCCACGGATCCCTCGAAAGGACCGTCCGATTCCAGGAGCGTGCCTTCGTAGGTGATGGTCGGGGTGACTGGTGCGGCGCACACCCAGGGTGTGGCACACATGGCCAGAGTCGTGGCGAGTCGTGTCGTCATACGCATGTCGGGATCTCCTCCCTCTCTTGGTTCACCGGAAGACCGATGACCCTCCAGTGCTCTTGATCAGCATGCCGCGGACCGGGCCTGACGTGCTGTCGTCTTCGCAGTTCTTCATGATGACCGTGCCGCCCCAGCGGACGTTGATGTACCCCTCCCAGAGCGTGTCCCAGGGAAATGAGGCGCTGCCATTTTCGGTGCCGGTCCAGTTCGTATCGACGTACTGAACAGTCGACGCGGCGGTGATGTAGTCCGAGATCGTGTCCGAGACTTCGTCGAACATGCGCGAGCAGTCGTGCGTCGCATCGCCGGTGGCGTTGCCGCTGAAATCGATGGCGGGATTGCTGAAGAAGGGGATGCGCGTGCCGCCGAGCGCGTTGCGAGCCATGATCGTCCGTTCACGGGTTCCAGAGGCGTTGTTCCAGTAGTGGCCGCACCCGTACTGGGCCACCCAGTCCGGGGTTCCGTCGCCGTTGTTGTCGTTCGGAAGCTGCTGGTCGTCGTGGTAGGCCCCCATATTGTGCCCTGCCTCGTGCGGCATGGACCACGTAGGAAGCGCCATGTTCTCCCAGTGACAGGTGTGGAACCCAATGTCTCGATTGGAGGTCGACTCCGTGATGGGCCGCCAGCCGAGGCCAAAGATGACGCAATTGCCACCCCCGCAATTCACGCCAGGATCAAGATCGTCGATCATGAATGTGACGAGGTCGGCGCCGACCTGATCACGCCGCGTATGGACCCAGTCGATCAAGCCATCGTCATCGTCGGTGATCGCCTCGAGATGATCGCCATGTTCGTTGTTCAACCCGTCACCGTCCTGGTCGCCGGCGGTGGTCGTCTCGTCGTACGTCGCTTCTTCCATGCGGGCCAGTCGCAAGCGGTGGTCGACATCGCTGTCTGCGTAGATCTCATTTGCCGTATCGATGGTGAGATGGCCCAGCAATCGGGTAGCGCCGGTGCTGCCGATGGCGGCCCGCGCTCCGTCGGTGTAGACGATCATCACATCCACAAACGGACTGCGGAGATTGTCGTCTGAGCCGCCGTCATCATCGTGGCGGTTGGCGCCGCCCCACGTTGACGGAAGTTCAGGTTGAAGGTGGGTGTGTGCGCCCATCTCAGAGACGGTGTTGCCGCACGCTGCGCCCGGTTGCTCCCGGGCCGACTGCACCAGGTGGAAGTTCTGCGCTCGCTCGCCAAGGAGCGAGAAGGAGCCTTCTGGGGCGTGGCGGATTTGCACCATGTCCGTGCCGCGGGCGATGTCGCCCAAGAGCATGCCGTCACCAATCTCGAGGACGACGAGCGATCGTTCCGGGCCTCGAACGGTTCCGATGGCCGCGACAGTTCCGTCAGGGTGGCGAATGTGCCGTCGAAGATCGATGGTGACGGCTCCCATGTCGGGCAAGTCGAGCGCCAGTTCTGCGGCGCCGAACTCTGCAATCGACCGGAGCACGTCGGGGTCGAGGCTGACCACCTCGCGTGTCACCGCCACGGTGCTCGGTGCTTCGCCAAGTGCAAGCAGGGCGGTCGCCGCCGGCTCACCGATGAAAGGCGATCCCTGGATGCGTCTGGGGGCGGGATCCGTGTCGGCGTACAGCGGCGTCGCGGCAAGCGCCATCGCCACGCAGCCCCATCCCGTCGCGCTGCTCATCTGTCTCCTCCAATCCAACATTCGATCTCTCCGGGTACCCACCGTACCTTGCTCAGGCGGCAGATCAAAGAGAAAGGCCGAGCGACGGGGGGAATCGATGATGGGGTGCCTCAGCCGGCGTCTCCAGTTCACTTCGGACCCACCGGGGTGGCGTCCGGGTCATCCTCGCCGCCGATCAACCCAATGCCCACAGAGCAGGCAAACCCGATGACCACCAACGCCATGGCGGAGGCCCATTGCCCGCCCGTCGGCGTGAAGCCCTCGGTTGGCCAATGCTCTGGTTTGATGGTGGCGACGGTCGTCTCGGTGACGATCTGCCCGCGGACGACCTCGCCCACTTCCGGTGCGCGTGCAGCCTTGAATGGCCACAGTCCCAGGACCGCGCCGAGCAGCAGCCCGAGCAGGACACCGAGTGTGGCCTTCCGCGCGTGCTCCAGCGCCCACTTGACCGCATTTGAGATCACAATGACACCGATGATGGCGCCAATTGCAACAGGCACAATGACGGCCATCGGCTCTGCAAAGCTTCCGCCATCCTGCGCGGCGGCTTTCACACCTTCGACCGCTCCGAGAACGATGAGGTACTCGCCGAGTATGAGCAGCACGTAACTACCGGAAAGCCCAGGCAGGACCATCGCGGCGCCGGCCGCGAGCCCGGCGATCAGGTGGAGCCACCACCCACCGCCCGTAGTTTCGGCGCTTCCACCCGACGATTGTGCGATGAACAAAAGGACCATGAACGCCACACCGAAACCAGCACCGATCAGGGCCGCAGGTGTGATCGGTCTGACCAGCGACCAGAGAAGAGGAACCCCGCCGAGGGTCAGCCCGAGGAACAGGCTGTACATGACCCACCGGTGCTCGTGGACGAGTTCCTTGACGACTCCCGCTCCGAGCAAGATCGCTGCACCAGCGCCAGCAACAATGACGGCCAGGGTCACGATGGCGTCGAGAGACCAACGGCATGTCGTCACTCGGGCGACAGCGGCCACGAATCGTCGATAGACGCCCGCGGCAAGCAGCATGGTGCCACCGCTGATCCCCGGGACGAGATTGGCGAGTCCCATCAGGACGCCGCCGAGTCCGAAGCGAACGAGCAGTAACGGATTGGTGATTCGTGGACCGTCCGACATGGCGGCGAATGGTAGACGGCCTGGCCCCGTCAAGCGCATGGCGGAGGGGGCGCGGTCGGATTGTCTTCCTAGACCTATCCGCCGATCGCAGACATGCCGCGGTCGGGTTGCTGAAACCCGGTGCGGCCGATGCTGTGCCCAGCTTGCTTGGTGTGGGCGGCGTCCACGAGAAATCTCGCGACATCGGGCGGCGTGGCTCCACTGCGGAGGAGCGGGCGAATGTCCCACTCCGTGTTGCTGAACAGGCATGGGCGAACTGCACCTTCCGCGGTAACGCGCAATCGGTTGCACGCCCCGCAGAATGGCCGGGTGACCGCTGCGATGACGCCGACCCGCCCCGGCGCGCCATCGGCAAAGCGATACCGGCGGGACGTGCTGTGCGGGTTGGGTAGGCGCTCTTCTTCGAGCGGATGGCGGCAGGCGATCGCGTTGATGATTTCATGCTCCGAAACGACGCGGTCTCGCGTCCAGGATCTTCCTGAGTCGAGCGGCATGTACTCGATGAAGCGAACGTCGATGTCCCGATCTCTCGCCAGATCCGCAAAGTCTGCGAACTCATCCTCATTGAAGTTCCGGAGCGCGACGACGTTGATTTTGGGTCTGTCCAGGCCGACGTCAATCGCGGTTTCGATCGACTTCATGACATCGTCCACGGTCGCCTTTGATCGGGTGATTTCAGCAAACCGGTCCGGCTGGAGTGTGTCGAGGCTGAATGTCAGCCTGGTCAGGCCGGCGGCACGCCAGCGGTGGGCCCGTGCCGGATCGAGCCGCCATCCGTTCGTCGTCATGGCGACGTCGTCGAGGTCTCGGCGGCCGAGTTCACTGATGATGGAATCAAGCGCCGGGTACAGCGTTGGCTCGCCGCCGGTGATCCGGACCTTTCGGACGCCGAGCGAGATTGCGGCATCGACGATGAGGAGATACTCGCTCGTCGAGAGGAGCGCTCGCTTTGGGAGAAACCGATCGTCCGGCTCCATGCAGTACCGGCACCGGAAGTTGCACCGGTCCGTGATGCTCATCCTCAGGTCATGAATGACGCGGCCGTGGGCGTCCCGCAGGTCTCCTCGATCATGGGATGCTTCAGGTGCCGCTGGAAGTGTCGGGTCGTCGAGTTGAGGGAGCGGGCGATCCATCGGGCCTCCCATCATAGGGCCCCCGG
>CAZSSV010000002.1:0-33479 GCA_964609425.1 uncultured Isosphaeraceae bacterium
ATCTTGCCGACGTCATGGGGGATCGGCACATTGCCCTTGGACGCGACTTCGATGGCGCCGACATGTGCGATGAGATGCAGGACGCTTCAAAGCTGCCTGCGATTGCTTCCCTCCTCAGCGGCCGTGGGTGGTCTGCAGATGCGATCGATCGCCTCTGCCACGGGAACTGGCTGCGCGTGCTCGAGGCTACGTGGGGGAGACCCTCCCAGAACGCGTCACCTGCATAGCCCCACCTGAAGGAATGGGAAACCCGGCGCTGACCCCAACCACCCTCCAGTGGCTCCGTGGCAGGGTCGATGCCCTTTCGCGACGCCATATGTGGACGGCGGGAAGGAATCGATCATGCGGACCCGGATTGCGATCACCACGCTCATGAGCTTGTCCATGACCGCGGCAGCGACCGCGAGTTGGTTCTTCACGGCCAACGAGGTTGGCATTGCGGGTGAACTTGTGGGCGAGAACCTCCTTCCGGACGAAACCTGGGGGGCCAACCGCACCTATCGGGTCTGGGTTGTCATGCCAGCTGGGTGGCGGCTCGAGGCCCTTGCCGGCAATGCAGATCAGGCCATGCGGTTCTCGACCAGTGGCGCCTTTTATCAGGACCCATTCGGTGGTGCGACGAGTTTGTCGATCAACCCGGCATTCATAGACCTTGCCCCCGATCTCGCGTGGGACAGTTGGATCACGATTGGGGCGCATGACACGACTGGGACGGGCGCGCCAGGAACGGCCAATGAACTCGGCCACATCGGGATCGATTGGGCTCCCTTCGAAGCTGGAGCCGCTCTGGAAACGTCCAACGGCGGCTGCTGGATTCTGCCGACGCACGAGCAGGGCGGAGAGGTTGCGTTCGCCGACGCGTGCGGAGTCAGTGGCACGGGCGTGCTGATCGGCCAGTTCACCTTGCTGGGTGAAGGCGCGACTCTGGAAGGCTCGATGCTGCTACAGGGGGCCGACGGGGCGGGCGATACGTGGCAGCGGGAGATTGCATCGTTCGCGATTGACCCGGACGGCGTGAGCGACGCACTGCCCCAGGTCGGCTGCAGCGCCGATCTTGACAGCAATGGTGTTGTTGACGTCAACGACCTACTTGACCTGCTGGGCCGTTGGGCGATCGGCGCGTGCGCCGATGTCTCAGGCGATGCGATCATGGATTCGGACGACTTCCTGTATCTGGTCGGAAGCTGGGGTCCCTGCAGCGCCGAGTAGGTTCCACCCGGGGGCCACAACCTCACCTGCACGCGCGACGGCGCCTCGATGAGAAGTTCGGGGCACTGTTGGCTCCCCCCCGCCCTTGACACATGAGGCGGGTGGCTCTCGCCTACAATCCCCCGCTCCCTTCCCATGCCGATCCGAAACTTTTCCATCATCGCGCACATCGACCACGGCAAGAGCACGCTGGCCGATCGACTCCTGCAGGCGACCAGCGCCGTGACCGAACGGGAGGCACGCGAGCAACTCCTCGACTCGATGGACCTGGAGCGGGAGCGCGGCATCACCATCAAGGCTTCTGCCGTCACGGTGACGCATCAGTACGAGGGTGAGACGTACCAACTCAACTTCATCGATACGCCCGGGCACGTGGACTTCACCTATGAAGTGTCGCGGGCCCTCACGGCGTGCGAGGGCGCTGTACTGGTAGTGGACAGCACGCAGGGCGTGGAAGCGCAGACCGTCGCCAACGCCTATCTGGCCATTGCGAGCGACCTCGACCTCATCCCCGTCGTCAACAAGATTGATTTGCCCGCTGCTGATGCCGACAGGGTTGCGATGGAGATCGAGTCGGTGCTGGGGCTGGCTGCAGAAGACTGCATCTACTGCTCAGCCAAGACCGGGGCTGGCATCACAGAACTCCTTGATCGCATCTGTCGCGATCTCCCCGACCCACGGCCTGCTGAGGTACCGCAGACCCGAGCGCTCATCTTCGACAGTCACTACGACGAGTATCGCGGCGTCATCGTGTATGTGCGGGTGTTCGATGGTGAGCTCAATGTCGGCGACCGAATACGCATGATGGGCACGGGCACAACCTGGACCATCACCGAGCTCGGAATCAACACACCGCAACCCCAGAAGGTCAAACGCATTGGAACGAGCGAGGTCGGGTGGCTCGTCGCTTCCATCAAGACGCTCGCCGACGTGCGTGTAGGCGACACAATCACGCAGGACAAGGCACCAGCGGAGATGCCTCTCCCCGGGTACGAAGAGCCCAAGCAGATGGTTTTCTGCGACTTCTACCCAGCGACCAGCGAAGAGGGCGGCAAGAAGAGCGATTTCGAGGCGCTCCGAGAGGCCATCGAGAAACTGCGACTCAATGATGCCTCGTTCACCTACGAAGTCCAGCACTCCGAGGCGCTCGGGTTTGGCTTCCGCTGCGGCTTTCTGGGACTGCTGCACATGGAGATTGTCCAAGAGCGATTGGAACGTGAAGGCGGCGTCGAGGTGGTTCAGACCGCGCCGACCGTGACGTACCAGGTCCGCAAGACGGACGGCGAGCTCATAGAGATTCACAACCCGGCCGATCTCCCTGAGGCGGTGCACATCGACGAGATTCGCGAACCCATTGTCAAGATCGAAATCATCTGCCCCGACGGGAACATTGGCGATCTGATGAGCCTGTGCGATGGTCGTCGCGGCATCTTTCAGAGCCAGCAGTTCATCTCGGAAGGCCGGCAGATGCTGGTGTACGAGATTCCTCTCGCGGAAATCATCTACGACTTCTACGACAAGTTGAAGTCAATCACCCGCGGATACGGGACGATGGATTACGAAATCATCGAGTATCGCGCGGATCGACTTGCGAAGGTGAGCATTCTCGTCAACGGCGCGCCGGTCGAGGCGCTCAGTCTCATCTGCCACCGCGATAATGCAGAGAAGCGAAGCCGCACGATGCTTGTGAAGCTTCGAAAGCAGATCGACCGGCATCAGTTTGAAATCGCCCTGCAGTCGTCGATTGGCGGCAAGATCATCGCCCGCGAAACGGTCAAAGCACTCAGAAAAAACGTCACCGCAAAGTGCTATGGCGGAGACATCACACGCAAGCGCAAACTGCTCGAGAAGCAGAAAGCAGGCAAGAAACGCATGAAGTCTGTGGGGTCCGTGCAGATTCCACAGGAGGCGTTCTTGTCGATTCTCGATCAATCGGAGTGAGGCACGCATGAACACGACGAAATCCACCATCCTCATGATCGCGATCGCGACGTCTGTGTTGCTCTTGAGCGATCGGTTCCTTGGCACGACCGAGGCGGACGACGCGATTGAGGCGCCGGTATTGGGACCAGCTTCGAAGCTTGTGCTTGAGAACACAGACGCCGAATCGATCACCTTGCAGGTGGAGGCCGATCGGGTCAGTTGGGGCAAGCAGCCCCAGCAGCGCATCCACAGTGTCGCCTACGTCCACGGCGGCAAGGCGCTCGCAGCACGCCTGCAGGGCGAGTCATTTCAGGAGGAGCACCGGTTGCTCAATGACGAGCTCTCGGAGGCGCAGCGGGGAATCATGGCCGCCTTTGAGGCGATGCAGGAGAAGATGCAGGGCCTGACGCCCGAAGATCCGGCATTTGAAGCCGCCACACAGGAGGCGGAGGCTCTGGTGCAGCAGCGGGAGCGGTTTCTGCAGCATGCCAATGCGGCCAAGGCCACGCTGAGCGCCGATCAGGTTGAGCGCGCGTATCGCGAACTCGTAGATGCCGTCAATGTGGTCGCTGACCGTCTCGGCATCGATACCGTCAACCGCTTCATTCCAACCGACGACCCGTTTGAGATTGCCGGTGGACCCAATGCGCTCAATCAGGCCATGCTTCAGATTCGTCTGCGGAGTGTGCTGCGGTACCCCGAAGAGATCGATATCACCGAAGAGGTGATGGAAGAACTCGGTATCGAGTGACCCGCGAGGGGTTCAGCCCTCGCCGACCTGCCGCCGAGCTCGCGGGAGCGGTGCCGATGTTTGCCGCACCTCTGGCCGATCGGGCTCCCTGAAGTCGGAACGATCCGAACCGCCAACCGGAATGTTCTCACAGGGTGGCGTTGATCGCTTCGTTGTGGTCCTTGGTGGCGCCCGATGGTGGACGCTCGGGCTTGGCGTACGCCTGGTCGTTGGTTGAACACCTCCGGATCAGCGTGGCTCGCTCACCGCCCGCTGGAAGCTGCGCTCCATGGCCTTGCGCACGTCGGCCATCGGGGGGCACGCATCCTTGAGTTCGCGGCGCATGCTGGTCACACCCCGGCCGTGCAGGCCACAGGGGACGATGAGATCGAAGTGTGAGAGATCGGGATCGACGTTCAGCGCCAGCCCATGCATGGATACCCACCGCGAAACGCGAACGCCCAGGGCGCAGACTTTGCGGGCCTCCCCTTCCGAGTTCACCCACACGCCGGTCGCCTCACCGTCCTGGTGACCCGTGATTCCAAACTCGGCGAGCACGTCGAGCACACGGTCCTCCAGCCACCGCATGTAGCCATGCAGCCGAAGCCCGAGCCGATTGAGGTCGAGGATCGGATACACCACGAGTTGCCCGGGGCCGTGGTACGTGATGTCACCCCCGCGGTCCGTCTCACACACGTCAACGCCCGCGTTTCGCAGCATGTCGGGCGTTGCGATCAGATGACTCCCAGCCTCGGCACGCCGTGACACGGTGATGACCGGGGGCTCATGCTCGACCATCAGGAGGAAGCCCGGGTGGCTTACCGGTCCGTCCCGGCCCGCGATGACTTCCTGCTGTCGGGACCGTTGGATTGCCAGGGCTTTGTGGTAGGCCATCGAGCCGAGGTCTTGGATGGTGAGTTGGGTCGGAGTCGCTGCCATGGAATCGGCCAATGATACGATGCGCCCATGACCGGCCTCGCCGACCGTATTCACGCTTCCGCCACCATTGAAGGCGACGTCACGCTCGGAGAGGGTGTGGTGATCGGTCCGAACTGCATCATCGACGGGACAGTCGGAGCGATCCACATCGGTGACAACTGTCGACTGGTTGGCAACTGCTACATCACCGGGCCACTGACCATGGGTGAGGGAAATGTCGTGTGGACCGCAGTGTCATTGGGCACGCCGCCCCAGGACATCAAGTTTGATCCGAAGACGCCCGGACCGGGTGTCGTCATCGGGACCCGAAACACGTTTCGAGAGAGTGTCTCTGTGCACCGTGGCAAGACGGATCTGCCGACACGGATCGGTGACGACAACTACTTCATGACCTGCTCCCATGTCGGTCATGACAGCGTCGTCGGCAATCATGTTCAGATGGCCAGCGGTGCCCTGCTGGCGGGCCATGTCACGGTCTTCGACCACGTCATCATGGGCGGCAATGCTTCGGTGCATCAATTCTGCAGGGTTGGGCGGGGCGCCTTCTTTCGTGGACTGGCCGGATCGTCTGTCGATGTACTTCCGTGGTGCATCGCCGTGGACATCAACCGTGTCGCAGGGCTCAATCTGGTTGGAATGCGCCGATCGGGAATGCCGCGCGATGAGATCAATCGGCGACGGTCGATCTACCGAACCATCTTTCGAAGCGGGCTGTCGATGCCCACCGTGATCGAGCGGCTCCGCGGCGAGGGCGACGAAATCGGCCGAGAGTACGCGGACTTCATCGAGTCGGCGGCGAGGGGAATCGGTCAGACCCGGGACGGCGGGCGAGCCAAGCGTGCTTGACGTCGAGGTTCTCGCCAGTGGCAGCCGTGGCAATGCTGCCCTGCTCACCTTTGACGGGTCGGACGTGTGCGCCATGATTGACGCGGGGCTCTCGCCTCGGCGGACGCGAAGGGCCTTGGAGGCCAAGGGCTTGACCCACCACGACCTGACGGACGTCCTGTTGACCCACGGCGACGGTGACCATTTGCACGCCGGCTGGGCCAGGGCCGCGCAGGCGTGGTCATTCACCGTGCACGTGCATCGCGGTCACGCCGAGCGGGTACGCCGCGCCGGCATTCCGGAGTCACGCGTGTCTGTCTTCGATTGCGTCATCGAACTGGGCGACGACATCTGCGTCACCTCTACCCTCGCCTCGCACGATACGCACGGTACGGCGGCCTTTGCCATACGGCACAGGGGCGCCTCGCTCGGATGGGCGACCGATCTCGGCAGATTCGATGCGGCGATCGCCGAGTTCTTCATGTCGGCCGCCCCGCATGTCATGGCCATCGAGTCGAACTATGACCGGGATATGCAGATCTCGAGTGATCGGCCTGCGTTTCTGATCGAGCGAATCATGGGCGGGCACGGCCATCTCTCCAATGATGAGGCGTTGGAGGCCATCGAGTTGGTGTCGCAGTCGTGCTGTCTGGATCACATCGTGCTGTTGCATCGCTCGCAGCAATGCAATTGCCCGCGCCGCATCAACTCGCTGTGGCAGACGCGTGCGCCGCATCTGGCTGGTCGCGTCTCTATTGCGTCACAGACCGACCCGCTCGGGCCGATTCGCGTCGGATCTACCACTGGCGCGGGGCGTCCCACCTGACGGGTGGCAGGGTGTCGCCCAGCGTCGCAGCGATGCTCGGAGGCCAGTCTGCGCCAGGCTCAGGCACGTCCAGCCTGTTGCCGCCGAGCAGGTGGGGCACGATCAGTGGAATCCCACCGGCGGGACCATCCTGGTCGGCAATCTGGACGCGGTCTTCGACGGCCCCCCCGTTGTCGCTGAAGACACGCCACACTTGTACGGCGTCGTCGAGCGGCGCAGCGCGACACCCGCCGACCCCGCGCGCGAGCATGGGTTCGTCTCGGCCCAGCCACCACGCGATGGGTTCCCCCGGAAGCGCCAAGGTTCCAGGAAGCATCAGTGCCACCATGCCTTCGTCGGAAGCGCGGGAGGGCACACTTTCGACCGGGGGCATGGTGAACGGGCCGGGCCCTTCCCAGATGATGGTCCACACGAAGCTCCGCCGAGCCTGGGCGATGGCCTCCTCGGCGGCCGCGTCGGCATCTTCAAGAAAGTCGGGAAGGGTGTCGAACCTGTCGTCGAGATCCGCCCGCCTCGCATCCAGCAGGACCGCAGCCTGATCGAGCGCGTAGCCACGCTCGCCAACCGGGAGCCCGCGCAGGTGCGGCATCGCCATGGCGACCGCTTCGCATGTGATGACCGCAGCAGCCGTGCCGGGGTCGAATCCGCGGCCCTCCCAGACGCGTGAAGCCTTGGCCAGGTCCATCCACCTGGCCAGCAGCGCCGCCCAGGTGAGCGCGTCGGGGTCGGTGGGATGCTGGGGCATGCGGTCAGTGTCACCGATTCCGTAGGGCTGCGCGCAGGTGAGTCCGATAAAGGAGGCAGTGCCGCTTGGGGCATTGCTGGTCGTCGCCCGGCAGAAACGCCGATGAGGAGTGGTCATGCCACCATCTGCAACCGTTCAAACGCGGGGCCGCGGTTCCGCTCCCGCTGCCACACCCGAGTCCACGCCCCTGCGGTGGGCCGGATGGATCGGAGCGGTCGGCCTGTGGGCCTTCATGGTGCTGTCGCTGGCGACCTTCTCTGCGTCAGATCCCCCCTCGCACGCCGTCTCGGTGTGGAACGAGCAGGTTGCCAACTTGGGTGGCCGGGTCGGCGCGTGGCTGGCCTACTGGTCGCTGCATTTGATCGGATGGGGCATCTGGCTCTTGGTCATCGGCGTCGGCGGCTGGTTCGCACTGACGCTTGCGGGCCGCCGGCCCGGCCATGCGCCGCTGCGGGCGGTTGGTCTGGTTCTGGCCGCGGTCGGTCTGTCCACGCTGCATGCTGCAGTTCTTCCCGGTGTGGGCGGTCTTGGCGGCGCACCGGGCGGACTCGTCGGGCACGCCATCGTCGGCATGATGAGCCCGGCCTTCGGGACCATCGGCACGGTCGTTCTCATCCTCGTGCTCTTTGTGGTGGGGCTGATTGTGGCGGCCGACGAGCTGGTACTGGCCGCACCCGGATGGATCTGGCGCCGCGCTGGATCCCTGCGAGCGCACACACCCCGGCCACGGCTGAAGTGGCTGGGCAACCTCACGCTTCGGCCCGAGGGCGCTGCGGCGGCCGCTGACGACGGCGCTGGCGATTGCTGGGAGGACGCGTACGACGACGAGGAAGAAGAGGACGACGAGGAACCTGCAGACGAAGCCGACGACGCGTACGAAGACGAGTACGAGTACGAAGACGAGTATGAAGACGAAGATGAGTATGAAGACGAGTACGAAGACGACGCGGCCGCTGTCGAGGCCGAAGCGCCTCGAAAGAAGCTCTCCAAGGCCGAACTGCGCCAGAAGATCGAGAAACTGCCGATCAGAATCTTCGCGGTCAAGAAGGATGTTGCCAGGGACGAGGACATTCAGCGAGAGGACTTTGAAGGGTACGAGTTCCCGTCGGTGGAACTGCTTGCCCAGCCCGAGGGCGATTTCTCGGAGCGGGCGGAGAAGATGGTGCGGCGTCAGGCCGAGGCACTTGAGGCTGCATTGACCACGTACGAGATTGACGCCGAAGTGACCGGCATTGACAGTGGACCGACTGTGACGTTGTACTCGGTGCAGTTGGCACCCGGCACGCGTGTTGCCCGAATCAACAGCATCTCCACCGACTTGGCTCGCAGTCTTGGCGCCCCGAACATTCGGATCGTCCCGACCATGGCCGGCAAAACGACGATTGGAATCGAAGTTCCCAACTCGTCGCGCGAAAAGGTGCGGCTCATGGAACTCATCAGCAGCGGCGCTGCCGACGGCATGGTGCTGCCGATGTTCCTCGGCAAGGACGCCAGCGGCGAACCACTCGTTGAAGACCTCGTGAAGATGCCGCACATGCTGATCGCCGGAACGACGGGCTCGGGAAAGAGCGTCTGCATCAACTCGATCATCATGTCGTGGCTGTTCCTCAAGCGGCCCGACGAGGTCAAGCTCATCCTGGTCGATCCAAAGATGGTCGAACTCAGCATGTTCGGAGACATTCCGCACCTGGCGTGCCCGGTTGTGACCGAGATGAATCGCGCTGCGGCGATTCTCGATTGGGCCGTTCGCAAGATGGAGGAGCGGTATGAACTCTTCCGCGAAGCGGGTGTGCGGGACATTGGGTCGTTCAATGTGCTAAGCGAAGAGGAGAAGCGCGAGCGGCTTCAACCGCAGAACGACCTGGAAGACGCAAAGATTCCGAAGTCGGTCCCCTATGTCGTATTCGTCATCGACGAACTTGCCGACCTCATGCTCACCAACAAGGAGGTCGAGCAGGCCATCGTCCGGATCGCTCAAAAGGCCCGTGCCGTCGGCATCCACCTGATTCTTGCAACGCAGCGGCCACAGGCAAATGTTGTGACAGGGTTGATCAAGTCGAACATGCCGTGCCGCATGTCTTTCAAAGTCTCCAGCGGCATGGACAGCCGCATTGTTCTCGACGCCAAGGGCGCCGAACTCCTTCTGGGTCAGGGTGACATGATGCTGGTCACGCCACGCAACCCGGAGATTCGCCGCGCCCAGGGCACGCTGGTGGATGATGGCGAGAGCCGCAAGGTCGTTCGTTTCCTGAAGGACGTTGCGTCGCCGAGTTTCGAGCGATCATTGATTCAGTTACGGCCCGGAAGCGACGGAGAGGTTGGCGGCCAGCCCACTGAACGCGATCCGATGTTCGACGATGCCGTTCGCATCATGATCGAGTCAGGCCGTGGAAGCGTGTCGCTTCTGCAGCGCCGTCTCGCGATCGGTTACTCACGCGCTTCGCGGCTGGTGGACCAGATGGGGAAGGCCGGAATCCTCGGGGAGCACAAGGGGTCGGTCGCGCGTGAAGTGATGATCTCACTGGAAGAGTGGGAACAGATGCAAGCCATGGAAGATTCGGAAGCGGGTGCTGAGAACCAGGCCGAATCGGCCGAGTACGAGTATGAGTATGAGTACGACGACGATGATCCTGACGATCTCGACGGCGTGCCGGAAGAGATGCCCGGCGAGTATCGCGCCTGAGGCTCCGCGGCCCGCGCGAGAATTCATTCACGTGGCACCGGGGCGCTGGGCCGATACACACCGTGTGGTGACGGACGTCGTGGGTCCGGACAGGTCCCCGGCTCGGGACGCGCCCCGCCACCCTTCGCGGCAGCCCGCGGAGGAGTGCCTTCAGGACGCTGGAGGCGGAAGACGCGCGGCGGCTGAACGTCACGTCAGCGACGACCGCGAGGGACGGGCCTGATGACAAGGAGGTGATCCCGATGACCATCGATTGTGACCACAATGGAAGCACGCACACGTAACCCGCGCGACCGACGGGTTCGCACGGAGTGCGTGCCTCCCGGCCCTGTGAGGGCCGTTGAACAGATCAGTTGAGCCGAGGGCCGATGGGCATTCCCATCGGCCCTCGTGCCGTTCGACATACCGCCCGGTGTGCCCTAGGCTCTGGGCCTCGCAAGGAGCCCCACCATGTACACGCACATCGCCGCTGTGACCATTGCCGCCAGTTTGACCGCCTACCCCACCACGTTGATCGCGCCATCGATCGGCGCCGAGGAAGAGGTCGAGGTCAGCGTCGGCTTCACCAATGGGCAGGGCGTGATCGTTGTCGACCACAACGGCCAGAGGCGGGAGATCGAAGTCGATCTGGACGACATGGAAGGCATCGGAGCCGTCATGGCAGGGATCGACGAGGCGATGCAGCAGGACGACGACGGCACGCTCGGCGCGCTCATTGGCCGCTTCATGTCTGGCGACATCACGCCAGAGGTGCGTGTCGAAGCCATCGTGGAAATGGAAGATGAGGACGGCGAGCGGGTCCGCCGCCGGATCAACCTCGGCGGCGGAGATGAGGAGATCGACGAGGTCATCATGATGATGGCCGGCGATCCTCATGGCGGGGGCTGGGAGGGCCACTGGCAGATGGCGTCCGGCTTCCCTCAGTGTGGCGGTATGGAAATGCCTCAACATGGCATGCGCCCACACCGGCGGGGCGGGCCAGCCATGCGGGGCAGCATGCGGCACCCGGGCATGGGCGGACCGAACATGCACGGCATGGCAAGTCACGGCGGTGGCGAGATGGGCCGTGACATGTTGCAACAGCACATGCACTTCATGCACGAGATGCATGAGAATCCCGAGGCTGTGTGGGAGATGATTGAGCAGTTGCCTCCGGACATGCGCCGCGAGCACGAGGAATTGCTCGCCCAGATGGGCGGCGGCCACGACTGGCATGAAGGCGATGACTTCATGCACCAGACCGAGCAGTTTGCGGCGAAACTGCTGATGTGCAAGGAAGTCGCCGCTCGCATGTCCGACGGCGAGGCCATGGCAATCTTCGGTGTGTGGCAGGCCCGCGAGCACATGGCGCCTGAAAACAGAATTGCGCTGCTTGAGCCACTGATGCACGACGAGGACCTGATGCGATCGGTCCGCAACGCCGCGGCATGGGTCGTCATGGAGGCTCAGGCCGAGATCGGAGAGTCTTCGGCCGGAGCCGAAACACTTCGCCAGATCATTCGGCACAACGGGATGCGCTGAGCCCCCTCCGCCTCAGGCGGAGCAGGTGTGCTTGGCCGACGTTGCTGGCTGTGGCTACCGGCTGCTCGGATTGCAGGTCGGCACGACGTGCTCGATGATCTCCAGACCGAAGGCCCCGAGCCCGTGCCACGTGCGCTCCGTGCTGGCGAGCAGCCGAATCTGGTGAACACCGAGCTCGCGGAGAATCTGGCTACCGGTGCCTGTGTTTCGCGTGTCGATCGGGACGGCGCGGCCTCCGACGCCTTCGGAACGCGTCAGGTCGGGCATGTCCGGGTCGTCCTCCAGCGGACGACGGACGCGGTGGAGCAACTGTGATAACGGACTATCGCCCATGTGCTCGGGTCGCAGGTAGACCAGGATGCCCTCGCCGGCGTCGGCGATGGCCTGCATGGATGCGTGCAGGATGTCGGCCGATGGCGCATTGCCCACCCGAAAGATGTCACCAAGAACGTCCCGCCGGTGTACCCGTGCGAGGACCGGATGCTCGATCTGCACCGGTTGGCCGTGCGCATCGACGTGCCCGATGTCGCCTCGGCACAGGGCAATGTGCGGTTGTGGATCGACCGCGCTCTCAAACGCCACAAGATTGAAGGGCCCCCAGGGCGTGTCGATGGGCGTTCCATGCTTCGGTTCGAGTCGTGTGACGAGTGTCTCTCGAGCCAGCCGGTGCTCAATGACCTGCTCGACGCTGCACATGCGAATGCCGTGTTCGGCGCAGAGGTGCTCCAGATCTGGCACGCGGGCCATCTCGCCGTCCGGCCGGACGATCTCGATGATGGCGGCCGCGGGCTGGAGCCCGGCCAGCCTGCAGAGATCGACGGATCCTTCAGTTTGGCCTGTTCGTGCTAGGACGCCGCCATTGCGGGCTCGAAGGGGATTGATGTGCCCCGGGCGAACAAAGTCGTCGATGCGTGACTCCGGATCAGCGAGCATTTGGATGGTCTTGGCTCGATCCGCCGCGGAGATCCCCGTGCCGACGCCGTGCTTCGGATGCCCGTCCACACTGACGGTGAAGGCCGTGGTGCGCAGCGACGTGTTGACGGCTGCCTGGGGGCTGAGGTTGAGCCGATCGCAGTCATCGCCGGTCATCGCCACACACAGGTATCCGCCGCCCACACGCGTCATGAAGTTGATCGCGGCGACGTCCACGTGCGATGCCGCGTAGACGAAATCGCCCTCGTTCTCGCGGTCCTCATCGTCGACCAGCACGATTGGCTTGCCGGCTCGGAGGTCGTCCAGAATCTCGGGGATGGGGCTGAGCATGGTGGAACCGCGCATGGTATGGGCAGGTGGGTTCTGGTGTGCCCAGGCGGGCCGAACGGCGTCGCGGCTATCGTGCCCATATGCCTACCGTTGCAGATCTCTGTGCCACCATGGATTCAATCGCGCCGCGTCACTTCGCCGCCGATTGGGACAACACCGGCCTGTTGCTTGGCTGCAACGCTGCACCGGTGAGCCGCGTGCTCGTATGCATCGATCTCTCGTCGGATGTGGTGGGTGAGGCGATCGCAGCAGGCGTGGACGCGATCGTCGCGTATCACCCGGTGATCTTCGAGCCTGTGCAGCGATTGACGACGTGCGACCCACAGGGCCGCGTCGTGCTCGCTGCAGCCCAGGCAGGGCTGGCCGTGTATTGCCCGCACTCGGCGCTGGACGCCGTCCCGGGTGGCATGGGCGATTGGCTGGCATCGACCATGGGTCAGGGTCGCCCCCTGCCGCTGGTGCCGGCGGTCGACCCGCGGCCGAGCGAGGCCTGCAAGGTGGTGACCTACCTACCCGAGTCCGCCGTGCAGGCGGTCCGGTCCGCGATGGCGAACGCCGGAGCCGGTCGGATCGGCGGCTATGAGCATTGCTCGACCGCCATCAAGAGCGTCGGAACGTTCCGGGGTGGTGCCGGCTCGTCACCGGCGGTTGGCTCCCCGGGGGCACTGGAAACCGTTGACGAGTATCGATTGATGATGGTTTGCGGCGAGGAAGATCTGGCCGGCGTGACTGCGGCGCTCAGGGCTGCGCACCCATACGAAGAGCCCCCGGTACACATGGTGCCGCTCCGGTCGGCGCCATCGAATCACGCGGGCATCGGCCGCGTCCTGCGGCTTGAGTCACCGCGGCCGGTGGCCGCGATCATCGAATCGGTCAAGGCGCACCTTGGCGTACCGTCGCTTCGGCTCGCGGGGCCCGAGGGCGACGTTTCAGTCGCGGCGTGCTGCCCCGGTGCTGGCGGTGAGTTGCTGGCAGCCGCGGAACACGCCGGCGCCACGCTGTATCTCACTGGCGAAATGCGGCACCATGATGTGCTCGCGGCTGCGGCGAGGGGAACGACCATCCTGCTTGCGGGGCACACCAACACAGAACGCGGCTACTTGCCGACGCTGCGCGATCGACTCGCGGCCGAAATGGGCGTCGAGGTTGTCGTATCAACCCGTGACACGTGCCCGTGGCGGGTGGTGTAATCAGCAGAGTGCTCCGAAGTTGGCGATGAGGGCGCTCAGGTCTCCGCCGTTGACCGCTCCTCCACCTGTCAGGTCACCGGCGGGGTTTCCTTCGGTTTGATACTCCAGCCAGATGAGTAGGCCCAGAACGTTGATGACGCCACCGTTATTGAGGTCGCCATCGCAGGTTCCAGGGCAAGCGCCTTCGACGTCATTGACGTCGGTGATGAGTTCTTGATCGCTGGTATTGCCCCAAGGGTCGTCGCCATGGTCACAGCATGTGTTGCCCGAGACGGCACTTGCGATGAACTCTGTGATGACGGCATAGAACACCCCCCCGGTGCCTGCGACTTTGCCTACGACGTCACAGCTTTCGTTGGTCGGTTCGGCGCCCCAGATCAAGAATGCTGCCTGTGAGGGCTGTGTTGGCCTCCAAGGTCGATGCGGTACAGACCAGCACCTGCGGCGGCGATTCCCATGCTCAGGTAGGCCTGATGACCACGGCCGTGCCGTAGCAAAGCACTTCGGTGGCGGTATCCACAACATCCGAAGACTCGTATCGAAGGCCGACGACAGCATTGGCGCCGATTGCCTCAGCGTGCTCGAGCAGATGCTGGAGGGCTTCTCCACGGGCCTGCTCGCACATTTCGCGGAAGGCCCCAATACGGCCCCCAACGATCTTCTTGAGCCCACCGAAGAAACCCTGACTGATCGTGGGCGCACGCACGACGATGCCCCGGACCAAGCCCTTGTACTCGATAATGGTCTGACCCTGAAACTCGAACGTCGTGGTGCATGGGATGCCCATGTGCGGCCCTCCTCTGTGTGCCGACCACTCTATCCTGTGGGGCCGCCATGCGATCCCACCTGCTCGAATCTGCTCCGGCCAAGCTCAATCTGGCCTTATCCGTCGGCCCGGCCGACGATGGTCGCGGGATGCACCCCATCAGTTCCTGGATGGTGACCATCGATCTGGTCGACGATTTGTACGTGACCCGACTCGAAGCCGGGTCCATCTCGCGATACGCCATGGATTGGCATCCGTCGGCGCCGAGGCCTTCAGATCTGAATTGGCGGTTGACCGACGATCTTGCCGTCCGCGCCCACCTGGCCTTGGAGCGCTTTACAGGAAGGCAACTTCCGATTCAGTTGCGCATGGAGAAGCGCATACCGGTCGGTGGCGGGCTCGGGGGCGGGTCTTCGGACGCCGCCGCCATGCTTCGGGCGTGCAATCGGCTGTTCGAACTTGGGCTTGACGCCACTGCCCTGCGACACATTGGCGCGTCTCTCGGGTCAGACATCCCATTCCTGATCGAGGGCGGCAGCGCAGTCGTCAGCGGCTACGGTGAGCGGATCGAACTCCTTGGCGCACTGCCCGAGCACGCGGCCGTGTTGGTCCTGCCCAATGCGACATGTCCGACCGGTGTCGTGTACGGCCACTTCGACGACCTTGATGGTTCCCCACTCGACGAAGACTCCGTCAGGGCCGCAGTGCATGGCGGTCGGCTCTTCAATGATCTGGCCGGATCCGCGATGGCGGAGGTCCCGGGTCTGCGTCGCCTCGCCGACACCATCCGATCGACCGTGGGCCGCGACGTACACGTCAGCGGCAGTGGGTCCACGCTGTTTCTCGTCTGTGACACACCACTCGAAGCGGGCGCGATCGCGTCCGCAATCACAACACATCATGATGTGCCGTCCGTACCCGTTCGCCCTGTGGCAGTCGAGGGCGGGTGCGTCGAATTGACCGATTGAACTGGAGATCACCATGTCAGCACTTCTTGCCACCTACCCCACCGCCGTCGACTTCGCCCCAGCTGACCTTGACGGAACGCGATGGGCCGAGGTCGGCCCGCTCTATGAACAACTCCTCGACCGCACCTTGAAGTGCAAGGGCTGCCTCGAGCAACTGCTCCTGGACCGAAGCGAGTTGGACGCGGCGGTCGGCGAGGCGAGGGCATCGCTGTACATCGAGATGACGCGGCATACCGACGACGAACCGATCAAGGTCGCCTACCTGAAGTTCGTTGAGGAGATGGACCCGAAGATCAAGGACATCTCGTTCAAGCTTGACCGACGAATCATTCAGTGTCCGTTCGTGGACGATTTGGATCAGAGCCGGTTCGGCGTTCTGCTCCGCGGACTCGATGCCGACGTCAAGCTGTTTCGAGAAGAGAACATTCCGCTCGAAGTTGACGAAACCAAGCTCGGCCAGGAGTACAGCGAAATCTGTGGCGCTATGACCGTCGAGTTCGACGGCGAAGAGAAGACGCTTCCCCAGATGGGGCCGTATATGCAGGAGAACGATCGGGACGTCCGAGAGCGGGCGTTCAGGGTCGTCGCATCTCGTCGTCTTCAGGAATCGGAGAAGATGGACGATATCTTCGACAAGATGGTCGCGCTGCGAAACACAATCGCCGACAACGCAGACCTCGACGACTACCGGGACTGGGCCTTTCATGCCAAGCACCGGTTCGACTACACGCCTGCCACGTGCGAGGCCTTTCACCGCGGAGTGCGCGAGCAGGCCGTGCCACTCATGCACGCCATGAATGCGAGACGCCGCGAGACGATGAAGCTCGACGTCCTTCGCCCATGGGATCTAGACGTTGACACGCTCGGTCGGGCACCCTTGCGTCCGTTCAACGGCGCCCAGGAACTGATCGATGGGGCGAGCCGCATCTTCCACCGAATGGACCCCTCACTCGGTTCACTGTTCGACACGATGCGGGAAGGTGATGCGCTGGACCTTGAGTCTCGAAAGGGCAAGGCGCCGGGCGGCTATCAATATGACCGAGAGCGCCGCCGGCTCCCATTCATCTTCATGAATGCAGCCGGCCTGATGCGGGACGTCGATACGATGGTGCACGAGGCAGGCCACGCATTTCACTCGATGCTCTCGCGGGAGGAGCCACTGGTCGCCTACCGCCATCCGCCGATCGAGTTTGCGGAGGTCGCCTCGATGAGTATGGAGTTGATCGCCCACCCCTTCCTCGACGAGTTTCTGTCCGAAGAGGACGCAGGGCGCGCTCGGCGAAAGCACCTCGAGGGAGTCATCGGCACATTGTGTTGGGTGGCGACCATCGACGCGTACCAGCACTGGCTCTACACCCATCCACACCACACACGCGACCAGCGGGATGTCTACTGGTTGGAATTGCACGGGCTGTTTGGCCCCGACGTGAGCTGGGAGGGCCTCGAGGCCGAGCGCACCAAGTTGTGGCACCGGCAACTTCACCTGTTCGAAGTGCCGTTCTACTACATCGAGTACGGCATCGCCCAGCTCGGAGCGCTGCAGATATGGATGATCTACCGCGAGGACCCGGCTCACGCCATTGAGCTCTACCGCAGGGCGATGTCACTTGGTGGATCGAAGCCGCTTCCGCAACTCTTCGAGAGCGCCGGACTCGTCTTCGACTTCGGCCCCGTCACCATCGCGCGGTTGGTGGCTGAAGTCGAGGCTGAACTCGCGTCGTTGCCTGAATGATCGAACGACCCTGGCGGCGATCTCCGGAGCGGTTTGCGGCCGATGTGACGCAGTCTCTGGACTGGATCGTCCGGCACCTGCGGTCTGCAGGCGATCGTGCGCCGTGGTCGGCATTGGAGCCCGGCGCGCTGGCGGCGAAGCTTCCGACGGAGGCGCCAGTGGAGCCCTCGCCGCTGTCAGATGTACTCGCGGATCTGCAGGAGGTGATTGAGCCCGGCCTGGTTCGGTGGGATGCGCCTGGCTGGTTCGCCTGGTTCCCCTCCAATGCCCATCCAGACGCCATTCTCGGCGACCTGATCGCGAGCGTGACGGCGCAGCAGGGCATGCTCTGGGCCTCAAGCCCTGCGTGCACTGAACTCGAGTCCCGCATGCTCGAGTGGTTACGCGTGGCGATGGGGCTGCCGGATCGCTTTGCCGAAGGGGGTACAGGTGGCGGGGTCATCCAGGACACGGCAAGCAGTGGCGTCTTGGCGTGCATGGTTGCCGCGCGAGACCGCGCGACCCACGGGTCGTCTTCCCGGCTTGGCGGAGTGGCCTGCGGTGGCCTGACCGCCTATGCGAGCGAGCAGTCTCACTCCTCGGTCCTCAAGGCGGCCGGCATCTGTGGGATTGGCCGGGACCATGTGCGCCGCGTATCGACTCGCGACGACTTCACCCTGGACCCGGAAGCGCTGGCGGCCGTGATGGCCGAAGACGTGGCTGCCGGTCTGCGGCCCGTGTTCTGCTGCGCTACGGTCGGAACGACCGGGTGCGGCGCCATTGATCCTGTCGCCGAAGTCGGCCGCTGTTGCGACACGTTCGGATGCTGGCTCCATGTCGATGCCGCTTGGGCTGGAACCGCCGCGCTGGCCGGAGAGTTTCGGTCCGCAATCGTCGCGGGCGCGGATGCCGCCGATTCGTGGAGCTTCAACCCACACAAGTGGATGGGCGCGGCGTTCGATTGCTGTTGTCTCTGGGTCGCGAACCGGAACCACCTCATCGACGCGATGTCGATTGAACCGGAATACCTTCGCAACAAGGCGAGTGAATCCGGGAAGGTCATCGACTATCGAGATTGGCACATACAGTTGGGTCGTCGCTTTCGAGCGATCAAGCTGTGGGTACTGCTTCGGTGCACGGGCGTGTCCGCGGTGGCGGAGATGGTGCGATTCCATGTGGAGTTGGCTGAGATGCTCGCAGCGGCCGTCGCGGCGCATCCGGCGCTGTCGCTGTCCGCGCCGAGAAGCCTCTCGCTCTGCTGCATCCACCATGTTGATGGAGACGACGCGACACAGCAGATGATTGACAGGGTCAATGAAGATCCTCGCTTTGCCGTCACCCACTGCCGGCTGGGCGGGCGATTGACGATGCGGGTCGCGATCGGGACGCTTGCGGTTGAGCGAAGCACCATCGATGGGCTGATGGCCCTGCTCGCGGACGCCCACACGCGGAGCTAGAAACTCCAGTTGCCGCGAGCGTCTCCGCTTTCCGAACGCCACTTGAGCCGGGTGCGGTCACCATCAGCTTCGTAGTCGCCCGTAAAGGTCCATGGATCTCGTGAGTCCGGGTCAACAATGAGCGTGATCTGGAACTCATCGTCGTCGATCGGCGCGTACGAACTGGCCAATCCGGCCGCCCGGAGCACCGCGGTTCCAGTTGCGGCGTCGGGCAGCGCGTCGTCATGCCTGGCACTCCAGGCGGCGATTTCGACCGCAGCACGATCGACGCGACTCAGTCCCTCCTCGATCTGGGCATGGATGAGCGACAGAAGGCCGATGCCCAGGCCCATGCCTGCAACCCCGATGATGCCCATGAGCACTGCTGCGAACACGCAGCCCACGAGCGTTCCAAACAGGCCGAGCATGAACCCGGCGATCGCGAAGCCTCGCGGAGTGCGGCGCATCGCCACGGCCCCGAGAATCATCCCGACGATGGAAAGCAGGCCTCCGGATGCCAATCCGACGAGCGAAATGACAAACGATGCGAGGCCCAGCCCATTTGATTGTGGTTCCGGCGGTGGGACATACGTTGGCTCCGGCGTGAGCCTGGCAGTCACCGCCTGAGAGCCTTCTTGAGCTGCTTGTCGTTTGTGCAGATGGCGAAGACCTTTTCCAGTTTCACCATTCTCAGGAGCTGGTCCATTTCGGCGGCGACATTCGAGAGGACGACCTTCATCTTCCGGCCGGCCGCGCGGCTTCGCGCATCGACGAGCATGCCGATGCCCATACTGCTCATGAACGTGACCTCACGCATGTCAATGATCAACCATCTGTAGCCGGACACGTCGACCAGCGCGTCTTGCAGGGCTGCTGAAATGATCTCTGATTCACGCTGGCTGATGGTTGGCGCATGCAGTGAGGCGACGAGCGCGTCGGCATCATCCTGAAACTTGATGAATAGACTCTCGCCGGCAGTGCTCATCCTCAACCTCCAACCTCGGGGACGGCGCACTCTAGCAGGAGCACGTGTGCACTGCTCACGACGATTCGGTCGGGAGTGCTGCCAGGACCGCCTCGAGATCGCGGAGCATTTCGGAAGCATTCTGGTAGCGATCGGCCGGGTTCTTGGCCATGCACGTGAAGAGGATCGACACCACATCCTCCGGCAGCGATGGCACGGACGCTCTTGGGTCGGGCGGCGGGTCCTCGGCATGGCGGCGCAAGACTTCTTTGAGGTCGGAAGGCCCCGCGAATGGTGGTTTCCCGGTCAGCAGGTGGTACCAGGTGGCGCCCAGGGCATAGAGGTCGCTTCGGTGATCGACCAGCCCCTGGCCGCACTGCTCGGGACTCATGTAGTGAGGCGTTCCGATGATGTGGTTGCCGCTGGCGATGTCGGCGGTGTTCGGGGCGAGGACAAGACCAAAGTCACTGAGCTTGGCGGTGCCGTTTTCGTCGAGCAGGATGTTGTCGGGCTTGATGTCGCGGTGAATCATGCCGCGGCGATGGGCTGCGTCGAGACCTCGGCAGGCATCCCGAAGAATGCGCGTTGCCGCGAGCAGGCCGATCTGTCCGACCTCCTTGAGCACACCAAAGCTCGTGCCGCCTTCGCACTGCTCCATCACCAGATAGAGCGCGCGATCATGCTCGCCGACGTCATGGATTGCGACCGTGTTTGGGTGTCCGAGCTTCGCCATGGTTCGCGCTTCCTGCATGAACTGTCTGCGAAGCATGGGAATGCGGGCCGAGTCCGGACCGAGCAGTTTGATGGCGACGGATCGGTCCAGCAATTCGTCGTGCCCTTGCAGCACGAACCCCTGGCTTCCTGTGCCGAGCACGGCCGTCACCCTGTATCGACCGATCTCCGTACCGATGAAGGCCTCAGGATCGACAATCTTGCTCGGCGGAAGGATGCTCGAAGAGGCCGAGCCGGAGCTGAGGACGGCTGTCGGAAGAAACGTCGCTGTACCGGGCTGCGCGATGATCGTTGCGGCGAGATTCAGCCCCTCATCGACCTCGAAGAAGGCCTCGGCGAGTGTGAGGCCGCACCGAGGAGCCAGTTGAAGCGCCTTGAGTTCCTCTGCCGCCGTGAAGGGACCGTGCGTGTGATTGAGGATCTGCGCGACGCCGACGATCTCATTGTGCTCGTCGCGAAGCGGAACGGAGAGCACCGATCGAGTCTTGAACCCCGTCAACTCGTCGAAGGATCGATTGAATCGACTGTCCTCGTACGCATCGGGGATGTTGATGAGATGTCCGAGGCGAAGGCAGGCCCCCGCAATGCCTTCTTCGGCGGGCATGCGGATCAGGGGCGATCCTGACTCGGGGCGTTCACCATGCGCCACGACCGTGAGGAGTTCATTGCTCGAGGCCTCGAAGCGATATACCGATGCGCGTTCTGCAGCCAGCCCGTCGCGGAGTGCGTCGCAGATGGCTCGAAGTTTGGCGGCACCCCCCGACGCCTCACGGAGTGTGCGATCAAAGCGGGGCAGATCGAGCATGTCGGGGCCATGTGAGTCGAGAAGTCCCGCGGACTTGAGCTCAATGATCGACGACACTCTCGCCACGGCCATGGCGGGGCTGATCGGCTTGGTCAGGTAGTCGTCCGCCCCACGCTCCAGCGCTCGGACGACTCGATCGGGCTGATCGCGACCCGACGTGATGATGGTGGCCGTTCGCTCGGTACCACGCACCGCTCGGTTGCGGCGGAGCAGGTCGTACCCGCTCCCCTCGGGCGTCTCGGCCTCGGTGATGACGAGGTCAAAGTCCCCGGATTCGAGCAGCGCTTCGGCCTCCCTGGCCGTGCGGCAACTCGCCACCATGTGCCCTCTCGCGGCGAGATGTGTTTCCAGCATCCGACGGACGGCAGCGTTGGGATCAACCACCAGAATGGCACCCTGTGTGCTCACAGGCGTCATGGTACGTACCATCGCGCCATGCGGCCTGTGCGACACGGCGGAGGGTGGAGATCGATTCGCTACACGTTGCGCGCGGCGCGGGCATCTGGCGGCATCCGCCGCATGTGGGCTGCTTTGCGGAGCAGAAACGCCTGCAAGACGTGCGCCCTGGGAATGGGGGGTCGCCGGGGAGGCATGGTCAATGAAGCGGGCCGCTTTCCAGAAGTCTGTAAAAAGTCCGTTCAGGCCATGGCGGCGGATCTTCAGGGTGGCATCAGGCCAGATGTCCTCAATGACACCTCATTCTCGACACTCGAGCGTCTGACGCCGCGCGAGCTCGA
Source organism: uncultured Isosphaeraceae bacterium (assembly GCA_964609425.1). Classification (GTDB taxonomy): domain Bacteria; phylum Planctomycetota; class Phycisphaerae; order Phycisphaerales; family SM1A02; genus UBA12567. The sequence continues at coordinate 21,974 of CAZSSV010000002.1, forward strand.
ACGCCTCGGTCGATTGACGCGCCCGCTCATCGCGACGTCGCTGGATGATCGCTTTCGGACCATCTGCTGGGGCGAGGCCATGGATCGTGCCACGGCCGCCATGCGGCGTGTCGATCCCTCGAGATCCTTCTACTACTTCAGTGGCCGGTCATCGAACGAGGCGGGCTTCCTTCTGCAACTGGCGGCGAGGCTTCGCGGTACCAACAACGTGAATAACTGCTCGTACTACTGTCACCAAGCTTCCGGTGTGGGGCTGACAAGTGTGACAGGGTCGGGCACTGCAACCGTAACGCTCGACGACCTCGACCACGCGGACCTGGTCATGGTCATCGGTGCCAACCCAGCGAGCAACCATCCTCGATTCATGCGATCACTCGTGGAAGTTCGGCGGCGAGGCGGCCGCGTGATTGTCATCAATCCGCTGCGGGAACCGGGCCTTGTGCGATTCAAGATTCCGAGTGATGTCCGCAGCATGCTCCGATCGTCGCGCGTGGCAGATCTCTATGTGCAACCGGCCGTCGGCGGCGATTCCATGCTCATGGCCGGTGTCATGAAGAGTCTGGCTGAGACGAATCGGCTGGACCGCAGATTCATCGAGTCGCATACCGAAGGATGGGTCGCGTGGGAACAACGCATCACTTCACTTGAATGGGGGGAGATTGTCACGGCCAGTGGTGTGGAACGGTCCACACTTGAGCAGATCGCGGACATGTACGCGGCTTCCTCAGGAACCATCTTTGCATGGGCGATGGGCTTGACACACCATGCCTCGGGCGTGCGAAGCGTGCAGATTCTCGGATCGCTGGCGGCCGCGCGAGGGATGATCGGCGGGCGCGGGCGTGGCCTGCTCCCCCTACGCGGGCACTCCAATGTGCAGGGCATCGGAAGTATGGGGGTTGTGCCTGCGCTGAAGACTTCCTACATGGATGCGATGCAGCGGCGGTGGGGGGACGTGTTTCCGGCGTCGCCCGGTCTGGACACGATGGCGTGCATGGAGGCCGCTCACGCCCGGAGCATGGACTTTGCACTATGCCTCGGCGGCAATCTGTTCGGAAGCAACCCCGACGCGACGTTCGCAGCCGAGGCGATGCAGCGCATTGGAACGCTCGTACATCTGAACACGACCCTCAACACAGGGCATGTCCAGGCCCGCGGCCGAGAGACCATCATTCTTCCTGTACTCGCACGCGACGAAGAACCGCAGGCGACGACTCAGGAGAGCATGTTCAACTATGTTCGCGTGAGTGCTGGTGGTTTGCCGCGACATGAAGGACCTCGCGCCGAGACGGAAATCATTTCGGATCTCGCCGCGGAGGCCATTCCAGAAGGCGGTCCAGTCAATTGGCAGGCGATGCGAAGCCATACAGGTATTCGCGATGCGATCGCAGATGTCGTGCCCGGATACCGTGACATTTCACAGGGTGGCGAGTTTCACATCAAGGGTCGGACGTTTCACGAGCCGGCCTTTGCGACACCGAGCGGCAGGGCCAGGATGCACGATGTTGACATTCCGGTACCAGCGCCACTCAAGGAGCGTCAGGTGCGCATGGTCACGGTTCGGAGTGAGGGCCAGTTCAACACGGTGGTGTACGAGGACGAAGATGTCTACCGGGGTACGCCGGTTCGTGATGCCGTGCTTCTGAATGCGGACGACATGGTGAACTGGGGCGTGTCTGAAGGCGATCGCGTCCAGGTGCGAACCGAAGCGGGCGTTATGCAGGCGACTGCCTTTGAGTTCGACATCGCGCGAGGCGGCGGGGCGATGTACTTTCCGGAGTGCAACATTCTGGTTCCCCGAACGCTCGACCCTTCCAGCAAGACTCCGGGTTTCAAAGGCTTTGTGGCGACGATTGAAGTTCCTGCGTCGTAAGCGAAGTCAACGCTTGCCGACGAGCAGGTCGGCCCTGACTTCAATGCCGCGCACTCTGCTGCGAAGCGCCTCCCGGTTCGGCGCGTATTGCTCGGCCACTTTCAGATCCACCAGATCCGCCTCGACCAGATGGGCGAGGCTTGTCGTAAAGTCGTGCATGCCCGATTCACCACTGCCTGCAAGGACTGCGTGAAGGTCTTCTTCATGCCCCTCGCGGATGCGATCGACGACCGTCGGTGTGCTGAGAAGAACTTCGGTGGCCGGGACGCGCGAAATGTCCTGCCGTGCGCACGGGAGGAGCCGCTGCGCCATGATGCCCTTGAGTCCCACCGCGAGACTTGATCGAATGAATCCGTGGTCGCTCGTCGGGAAGAACTCCAGGATGCGTGAGAAGGCCTGCAGGGTGTCGGCAGTGTGCAGTGTGCAGAACACGAGGTGCCCAGTTTCAGCAGCCTGTATTCCGGCGAGCATCGTCTCACGATCGCGAAGCTCGCCAATCATCAGGATGTCCGGGTCTTGCCTGACGGCCGACCGCAGGGCGGTCGGGAAGTCAGGAACGTCGATGCCGATTTCTCGTTGGCTGATGTACGAGTGCTTTGGTTTGAATTCAAACTCGACCGGATCTTCGATGGTGATGATGTTGCAATGCCGGTTCTGATTGATGTGGTTGATCATCGCGGCGAGCGTCGATGACTTTCCGCTTCCCGTGACGCCGCAGACAATGACCAGACCCTCGTGTGTGGCGTCCGTGACGTCGTGGTAGACCGGTGGGAGGTGAAGATCTTCGAAGCCCGGAATGTCGGGTTGTACGCGGCGAATGGCGCCGTGCAGCGCCGCCCCCGACTGGAACACGCTGCACCGGAACCGCTCCCCAGAGCCGTCCTTCCAGGAGAAGTCAACGCCGCCACGATCCTCCAGCGACATGGCCTGGTCGTCCGGCACGACAGCGAGCAGCATGCTGCGTGTGTCGTCGCTCGAAAGTGGTGGCGCCTGGATGGCATGCAACTTTGATGCGATGCGGTACACAGGGGGCGATCCGGGCTTGATGTGAAGATCGCTCGCGCCATACTCCTTCATTCCCAGGAGCAGCCGTTTGAGGTCGAGGTGGTCGGTCATGACGGGCTCCAACGCGTTCGCTCAAGAGATGCCCTTCCGAAAGCTACGATACCTGCCCGCAGACGGAGATCAATCCGGCTCGATGAGATCTTCCACTCGATTGGCGTTTCTGAGGCGTTCAGCGGGTGGAGGGCTCACAATGGTGACGGCGACCGTCGCCAACCATCGGCCGATCGCCCGCCCGCCATCGTCCAGGTGCCCCTGCACGGCCGGGAGCATGGCTGCAGCGATCACCATCGGCAATTGCAAGGGCGTGTTTGGGGCGTCCGGCCTGCCGAAGCAGCAGACGTCGCCGTCGGCGTCCAGCAGCCTGCGGACATCGCTCGCCAGGAGCGCGGGCATGTCGCATGGGAGGATGAGCCAGCGATCGGCTCGCCCGTCCGCAAGTGCCGCTTCGATTCCAGCGAGCGGTCCCGAACCCGCATGGGGTGTGAGGTCTGGAATGTGCGCTCGCCCGGGGATGGCGTGGTCGGGCCCTGAGACCACCACATCACCGCAGCACGCATCGGCGATTGTGAGCATGGTGTCGCCCATGGCGCGACCGCCATCGAGGGCGTGCTGCTTGGGTGCGCCCATGCGTGTGCTGCTTCCTCCGGCAAGGACGACGGCGGCTGTACGGCGGCTTGTCACATCGGGAGGCTATCGGCTCAGGCGGCGCGAGGGCCTGGCGGGGCGTCAAACCACCCAAGGCAGCCCATCCGAACAGCCAAGGCGCGGAGTGTCCTGTTGGACTCGGCTCGAAGTGATCGAAGCTGCTGTCGAGGCGTACGCATCGCTCGAGCCACATCCACCGGGAATGGAATGGGCTCGGTCGGATGTCGGGATGTATCGGCTCGGTTCATGCTGGTGTCAACGCCTACAAGGAGGAATCGACGGATGCTGGCCGCCACTTCGCGCAGGCAGGACAGAATCGGAAAAACAGGTTGGGGCCGCCGCCCTGGCATGGCGTGGCCCACATGTTCAGCGCAGACCGACGTCCGATAGCCGCCCGCTACCATGATCCGATCCATGACCTCGCTGCAGACCACTTCCGAGCTTTCGATCCACGACCCCAGGCTGCAGCCGATACACGCCAAGGTCATCAGCGGAGAACGATTGACAGTCGATGATGGGGTGGTCTTGTACGACACCCCCGACCTCTGGTCCGTCTGTGGCATGGCCGATCTCGTCCGCAGGAGGATGCACGGCGATGCGGCCTACTACAACGTCAATCGGCACCTCAACTACTCAAACATCTGCGCCCTCTCGTGCACGTTCTGTGCCTTCGCTCGGAAGCGTGGAGACGATGGGGCCTATGAATACACCATCGAGGACGTCCGGCGCGAGGCGCGTGTGGCCGTTGCCCAGGGGGCTACGGAAATGCACGTTGTTGGAGGTCTTCACCCCTACCATCCCTTCGGCTTCTACGTTGAGATGCTTCGAGCGATTCGGGACGAAGCACCGGACATGCACATCAAGGCGTTTACGGCCGTAGAGATCGTGCATCTGGCCAGAATCTCCAAACGGGGGCGTGACGGCGCAGACGGTATACGCGCGGTGCTGTGCGATCTTCGCGATGCCGGCCTCGGCTCGCTTCCGGGCGGCGGCGCCGAGGTCTTTGACGACCGCGTACACGACGAAGCCTTCAAGGGAAAGATTCGTGGCGACGCATGGATGGATGTGCACCGCATCGCGCACGAACTTGGCATTCACACCAATGCGACGATGCTCTATGGACACGTCGAGAGCCGCGCCGAGCGGCTCAAGCACATGGATTTGCTCCGCGGTCAGCAGGACGAAGCGCTACGCGCGTGGGCCGATGCTCAGGGAATTGGGAATGTATGCGGCGTCGTGCTCACCGGGCCTGATTCGGCGTACCCAATGGACCGACTGCCGTCGATCGGGACATGCGAACGGGGGTGGTACCAGGCGTGCATCCCACTGCCATTCATTCCCGACGGCAGCGCGCTGGAGCGGCTCTACGGCCCGAGTGGTGTCGAAAACCTTCGGACGATTGCCGTCGCGCGGCTCATGCTGGACAACATTCCACACATGAAGGCATTCTGGATCATGCAGACGCTCCCACTGTCCCAACTGATGCTGCAGATGGCGGGTGCGGACGATATCGACGGGACGGTGGTCTGGTACGACATCACCAAGGTGGACGGATGCGGAACGCATCAGGAGACGGGTGTGCAGGAGTTGCACCGCGTGATTGGCGAAGCCGGATTGAAACCGATCGAGCGTGACACGCTGTACCGCCCCGTCATTCGGGACGGCACGAACTGGTCTGTCCATTGACGCGACGCGAGACGCGTGGATCAATCCCGCTCCTGCATCCCCATCGCCCATCGCCACTCGGACATGCGCAGCGAGATCGCGCAGGTGAGTACGACGAGCCCACCGATGGCCGTGACGGCGACGAGGCGGACCGCTTCTGAGAACCACGAGTCCGCTGACGGCCAGACGGTCATGACTCCACCAACCACTGCGGCCATGATCGCAGTGGCGACACAGACACGCACCACCGTGTTCAGAACGGCTGCTCCGAAGATCGGCACGCCGCGCCGGTGGAGCAGCACCGCCATGATGATGGACTGAATCATGGCGCATGCAGCCGTGGACCACGCCAGGCCTGCGACGTGCAGTGGCCAGATGAGAATGAGATTGAGCGTGAGGTTGAGCCCGACCATAGCCACGGCGATGCGGACCGGTGTTTTGACTTCGTCGCGTGCATAAAACGCGCGCGTCAGGATCTGTCCCAGCATGTACGCCCAAATGCATGTTGCGTATCCCAGGAGCACGAATGCGACACGCGTGGTGTCCGCCGCGTCGAATGCGCCGCCCTGAAGGATGACGGCCGTGAGTGGCTCGCGGACGAGAATCAGCCCGACGCCCGCAGGGATGCTGATGAACAGCACGAGACGTACCCCGCGCTGAACCGTGGAGAGGAATGGGCCGGGCTCGTTCTTGCGCCTTGTGAGGAGTGGATAGATCACTGTCGCGACAGCGATGCCGAAAACGCCAAGCGGAAACTGATACAGACGCTGCGCATACTGAAGGACAGCGAGGCTGCGATCGTCCAGTGGGTAGTCGATGCCGATCGACGCCGTGTCGAACCAGAGCGGCACCGACGCGATGAGGCCATCCAGGAGCGTGTTCAATTGCAGTACGCCCAGGCCCAGAATCATCGGCCCGGCTCGCCAGAGAACCTCACGCATCGGTTCACGCGCGGCCGCCCAATCGAAGGTGTACGCCGCCGTTCTGCGAAGTACGGCAAGCGACCACGCAACTTGCAGGATGCCCGCCAGCACGACCGAGCCGGAGAGGATGGCCGCGATGAACATCCGATCGCGAGGGGTTTCGGCATCGATGAGATACCAGCCAAGCGTCGCAGCGGCGATCAGACATCCATTGAGCACCAGTGGCGCGGCTGCGGTCGGGCCAAATCGCCCATGCACATGCAGTATGGCACCGACGATCGCGACGCTGCACACCAGTGGCGCGTAGGGAAGCGTGATCATCATGAACCAGACGGCCATGTTTTCGTGCTGATAGACGGCCGAGGTCAGAAAGAGGACGGCCTCCCCTACCACCACCAGCGCGCCCAGCCCAGCGGCGAGTCCTCCAAGCATCGCGCCAGCGAGCGCCGCGGCCCGTTTGGCGTCCGAGTCCGAAAGTTGCTGGTAGGTCGGAAGAAACGCTGCGGACAGGGCACCCTCTCCGAAGAGACGCCTGAACAGGTTCGGGATGAGAAAAGCGAAGCCGAAGGCGCTCATGGCCTCGTACGTGCCGAGGATGCGACTGAGCGTCGCGTCTCGGAGCAGACCTGTGACTCTGCTCAGAAAGGTGAGCACCATGACGGTGCGTGTGTTGCGTTCCAGTCCGTCAGCCATTGGCGACTCCGACCGATCGCCACGCCGCCCCTGCTGCGAACCCGCACCAACTGAGGGCTCCCATGAGTGCGCCCGCCGTTTCCAGCCCGGTGGCGCCGAACATCTCGAGCAGTCGGCCGACCCCCCACCCTCCGACCCCGGCTACGGGAAGTATGAGCCAGGTCCATGCAGGGGGCGCCGGCCAGTGAGGTCCTTCAACGCCGCGCCACGCCCGGCGGAGCAGCGGCCATGACGCGCCGAGCCCGATGCCGATAGACATCAGGGCTGCCGCGGTCGGCGCAGACACGCCCGCACCCCTCCAGGCGATCGTGAAGATCACGGGAAACGCGGCCGCGGTGAGGAGGACAGCGGTGGCGGCGGCGCAGATTCCTCCGGCGCCGGGTTCGGCCAACCGATCGATGGCGGCGATCGTTCGCCGCCACCCCGACGCGGCGAGGGGAGGCGGCCTCAGGGCTGCTGTTGCAAGGGCGGCTGCTGTGACGCCCATCCATCCTCCGATCACATCGGCCAGCGATGTGGTGCGCGAATCGGAAAGCACGTGCTGGGTCCACTCGTCCAGGGGAACCCAGAGGGCGACAATTGCAAAGGCGATCCATCCGCGTGGGAGCAGGCGGGCGCGTTCGAGCAGCACGGCGAGCCCACCGAAAGTCAAGAAGTGCGCGAGTTTGTCCGGCGCGTCGTGCCCCGGCCCGAGTGGTTCCATTTTTGGAAGGTGGGTCAGGACGGTCACCGCGACGAAGTACAACGCGAGCGTCGCCCGCCAGACCGCAAGCGCCCTCCGCGGTGGCCGGTCAACCAATGGGCTCGGCACCTTCGGTTGCCTGGGCATCAACCTTGACTTCGACCTCGGCCGCAGGTGGCCTCCACATCGCGATCACACTATCCGCCAGTGCCATGTAATCGGACGCGCCGCGGCACGTGGGGTCGTAGGTGAAGATGGATTGGCCGAAGCTCGGAGACTCAGCCAGTTTGATGTTGCGACGAATGGGTGGCGACAACATGCGGCACTGTCGCCACGGAACGTCTTGCACTCTGCAGCCTTCGAGGAATGCCTCCAGGTCGTCAACCACCTCGCGTGCGAGGGTTGTCTGTGTTTCGTGCATGCACAACACAATGCCGCTGACTCGGAGTGCCGGATTGACCGAGCTGCACACGAGGCCGACGGTCTCAAGCAGTTTGCCGACGCCCTGAAGCGCGAGAAAGTGCGCCTGCATCGGCACGAAAACTTCGGTGGCTGCAGACAACGCATTGATGGTGAGAATTCCCAGACTCGGCGGGCAGTCGATGAGCACGGCATCCCAACAATCGTCCATCGCCGCGAGTGCCGCCGTGAGCCTGTTCTGCCTGTCCGCGAGCGACGCCAAATCGGTTTCGGCGGCAGCGAGGTCTGTCTCGGCGGGAATGAGGCAAAGATCGGGCTCGACTTCGATGGCGGCACTGGCCGTGGTTTCGGCAGTCGGGTCGAGGAGGACGTCGTAGATTGTTGTGGCGTCCGCTTCGGCGGTGATCCCGAAGTGAAGCGAGAGATGCGCCTGGGGGTCCAGGTCGATCAGGCAGGTCCGGATGCCCGCTTTGGCCAGCGCGGCGCCCAGATTGGCTGTCGTGGTCGTCTTTCCGACGCCACCCTTCTGATTGATGATCGCGACGACGCGTCGATCTCCAGGCATGCGTCGAGTGTAGGGCATGCACCGGGCCCGTGTCCTGACTGGTGCGACCGCTGTGGATCGGTGACACTGCGTGCATGAACCGCCCTACCGATGTCGCAATCGTGTTGCGGAGATGGGAGTACTCCGAAACGTCGCAGACAGTGTCGGCGCTGTCTCGCGAGCACGGGGTGGTCCGAGGACTCGCCAAAGGGGCGATCCGCCCGGGCAGCCCATTCTCCGGCGGGTTCGAGCCGATGACCCGAGGTCATCTGGGGTGGATCGTCAAGTCGGGTCGCGACTTGTCCATTCTCACCGAATGGATGGTGGACGAGGTCTACTGGGCGACTCGGCGTCGACCTGACGCGAACCGAGCTGCGTTGTACGCCGTGGATCTCGCAGCTCGCATCCTGACTGATCACGATCCCCATCCGACTGTCTACGACGCCCTGGATGGCGTCTTGAAGGGACTCGCCGCGTGCGATCGGCCGGCCGTTCCGTTGTGCCGGTATCAGTGGTCCGTGCTTGAAGCGGCCGGTTGGCGGCCCGTCGTGGAGCATGATGTCGTCACGGGAGACCCGCTTCCCGAGACCGAGGCTGTGTATGGGTTTCGGCCACGCGGCGGAGGCGTCGTCTCAGCGGCCGGCGAGGGCGATTGGGCGGTGCGACGGGAGACGATTGAAGCGCTGCAGCGCTTCGACAGTGGCGGGGCACCGATCGACCAGGACGTGGCCGCTCGTGCCAGCGCGCTTTTGGCGGCGTACACGCGGGAGTTGCTCGGCGAGCAGACCGAGGCCATGCGGCAGGCGTTTCCCGAGCTTCGGTGAGCGGTATGCTGCGCCCATGCCTGTGCACTATCGCGAGCACGCCTTGCCCAACGGCCTGCGCATCGTTGCTGAGATCGACCCGCAGGCGGCATCAGCCGCAGCGGGGTTCTTTGTACGGAGCGGCGCTCGTGACGAGCCCACCGAGTTGATGGGAATCAGTCACTTCCTTGAGCACATGGTGTTCAAGGGCACGGAGACCCGCAGCGGAGAGGAGATCGACGAGCGGTTCGACGACCTTGGTGTACGCCACAACGCCTGGACCTCCCATGAGATCACCGCCTTTCACGTTCATGGGCTCCCCGGGGTTCTCAAGCCGTCGTTGGAGATTCTTGCCGACATCATGCGGCCGGCGCTTCGTCAGTCCGATCTGGAGGACGAGCAGGAAGTGGTGATCGAGGAGATCGCCATGTACGAGGATCAGCCGTTCTGGCAGCTCTGGGAAGCAGCCTCAGCGGCCTACTTCGGTGACCATCCGATGGGGCACCGCGTTCTGGGGCTCACCGAGACCGTGCGGGGCATCGATGCGGACGCCATGCGAGTGTGGCACGAGGCCCGGTATGGGGCGGACAACATCGTGCTCTCGCTGGCGGGCAATCTGGACTTTGACCGTGTGGCGGCAGACATCGCGGGATGGTGCGGTGGCTGGTGTCCAACAGGCGCCGAGCGGGTGGCCCACGAGTTGTCGCACTCGGCGGTCGAACTCTCCGAACACAGCGACAAAGTCGCTGCTTCGTACGTGTTGGGTATCGCCCCTGCCCCAGCCCTTCAGGACGCCCGCCGGCATGCCGCCGCGATTCTCGCGTGGATTCTCGGTCGGGGCGACGGATCGCGCATGCACTGGTCGCTTGTCGATCCCGGTCATGCCGAAGAGGCGCGGTGCGACTTTGAAGCGCACGACCGGTGCGGTCAATTCGTGTCGTGGGCGGTATGCCCCCCGGAGTCGGCCGATGCGGTGGAGTCGATGATGCGGCAGGCACACGATGATCTTGTGGGCTCCATTTCGGAGGACGATCTCTCCATGGCCCGCTCCATGATCCGCACCGCCGTCACCGTGCATTCAGAGTTACCGGCAGGCCGCATGCAGCGGCTGGGCCGCATGGTGACGACCGTCGGCCACCATGTGCCTCTGGAGAGCGAGCTGGACGCGATCAATGCCGTGACGCTCGATGATCTGCGAGCCGTCGCAGAGGCATGGCCCCTGCAGCCTCTGGTCGTCGGGCGCTTGCTTCCCGGCTGACGCCGCGTCAGGCGTGCAGCGTGCGTCCCTCGATGCCCAGGGCTGCCTCATGCAGGGCCTCGGCCATTGTCGGGTGCGCGTGCATGGTCGAGATGATGTCTTCGGCGGTCGCTTCGAGCCTGATCGCCAGGCAGAACTCGTGAATCAGTTCGCTGGCGTCCTTGCCGATGATGTGAGCGCCAAGGATTTCCCCGTAGGGTTCCGAGGCGACGATCTTGACAAAGCCCCTCGCAGCGCCGGTGGCGATCGCCTTGCCCAGCGCCGTCAGCGGAAACGTGCCGATCTTGACATCATGGCCCGCTTCGCGGGCGGCCGCTTCGGTCATACCGACCGACGCGATTTGTGGGTTGGTGTAGGTGCACCCGGGAATGGCGCGATAGTCCACGCCGAGGGTGTGATGCCCCGCAATCCGCTCTACGCAGGTCACGGCTTCCTCGCTGGCGACATGGGCGAGCCAAGGTGGCCCGATGACGTCGCCAATGGCGTACACGCCCGCAAGCGACGTCTCGTACGTGGGCTCGTCAACATTCTGGTACTGCACAGAGATGTGCCCACGGTCCGTGGCGATGTTGACGCCGTCGGCGAAGAGGCCGTCGAATCGCCCCGTGACGCCAATGGCGACGAGGACGGCGTCACCTTCGAGCACCTCGGTCTTTGAGTCGTCATTCGCGGCCGCAATCGTGACACGCACGCCGTCGTCCGATCGATCGACTGCTGTCGTCACATGTCCCGGACGAAACTCGATGCCCTGCCCCTTGAAGAGTTTCAATGCCTCCTGAGAGACTTCTTCGTCTTCGACGGGAAAGATTCGATCGAGCATTTCGATCACGGTGACCTTTGATCCCATCGCGTTGTAGAAGTAGGCAAACTCCATTCCGATGGCGCCGCTGCCGACGACGATCAGTCGGTCCGGCCGAGTTGGCTGCACCATGGCGTCT
>CAZSSV010000003.1:0-24857 GCA_964609425.1 uncultured Isosphaeraceae bacterium
AATCTCCGTGACCTCGTCAATGATGATGCGGTCGTTGTGGTTGATGATGAGTACTGAAGCGATCTTTCCCGCGATGGTGATGACCCGCTCAGTGGCCTCCAGATAGTGCACCCGCTGCGCGAGTGTCAATGACGCTTCGCCCCCGTCGATGGTCGTCTTGTTGGATTGGAGTTGATCGATCAACTGCGCGGTGGCACGAATGTCGTGCAGCGCCTTCAAGGTTCGCCGGCGTAGGAACCCTGTCAGCATCTGCCATAGGAAGTAGGCCGAGAGAATGGCGAGGACGATGATGTTGAACAACGCCTCCAGGATCTCCAGTGCATCATGGATGTTTGCGGATTGCGGCCCTGGCACCTCGGGAGCGCCGCCTGGGCGCACCAGAAAGATCAGGAGGAGTGACGTGCAGATACCAATTGGTGGAATGGGCACAAGCCAGTACACGCGCCAGCGGCGCCGCCGATCATCGGCGACTTTCCTGACCTTGTCCATCGTGAGATCCTCAAGTTGCGCGATCTTGCCCAGCAGTTGGCTCTGTGCAAGCTCGGTCCGGAGATCCTCCCGTATCTTGGAGAGCGTGATCTGCAACTCTTTCAGATCGAGCCTTCGCTCGGCAGGATTGGCTGGCGCAGCTTTCTTGCGAAACATGCTCATGCTCCCTGGTGTGTCACTCTTTGTGGCGTGTACGGTGAAGACGCCGAGCGAGGCACATCAGGCCTGCGGAGAGGCCTGATGTCCGCCGGGTCGCGGCGGAGGCACGCAGATCGGCCGGTCGGACTCAGACCTCGGGGCCGCAGTCCGAAGGCTGCGAACAAATGGTGCGGGACCCCACTGCACATCGGGCATCTGACGCTCGCCCCCTGGCCGACGTGGTCCGAGATGGTCGTGTGCAGATGGCGCATCGCTGTGGGCGATCTGACGACGGAACGCCAGTTGACGAGCAGCACATGGTGGGGGGTGCCGTCGTGGGGCGCTGAGTACAGCGACCACAGGGTGGTGTCAGCAGCCTCATGTGATCGAAAGACGTGCGCAGGGCTGCAGGCGGCAGCGCTGCGCAGATCCGCGGGAGTCGTGGTGCACGGAAGCCCAAGATCGCGAATGGCATCAGCGTGTTCGCACCAGAAGCGAGCTGCATTGGCTGACAGCGGCGTGGTGGGCGCAGGGCGTTGACTGTGGGTGATCGGGTCGATGGGTCGCCATGCTGGACTCGGCATGCACACCGCAGACTCCGCCACGCTCGGCCGCGGCCCGGCTGATCGCCGGAACATGATGCGACTCCGGGCAGTCTCGTGGCACGTGGCGATGGGCTCAAAGCCGATTCGCACAAGCAGGGACAGCAGGTCAAACCTGTCTGCCCAGACGTCGGCGACCAGGCCTGTGTGCCCACCGATGTGGGGTAGCCAGGAGAAGGCATCGAGAATAGAACGGAATCCTGAAGCCAGGCCAACGTGCGGCCGGGTCGCCACATGCACTTCGAGCCAATCTTCGTCGGGCGAAGGCAGTTGCTCCCAGATGACGGCTGCGAGGGGCATGCCGTCGCACTTTCCGGCTAGTGCGATGTTCATCGCCGGGTGGTACGCCGGAAGAACGGCTTGCAGCCACTCGGCATCACGAGCGTTGGGCGGGTCATGATTTGAAAGTGTGAGCTTCACAAGGGTCCGCTTACTGACGAGAACAGTGCGATGTGTCGGCACGTCCATCACGTACTCGATCCCCTTGCCAGGCACTCGGCAATGGCTCGCGAAATCGGCAGACCAAGATCCTCTTCGATCCACATCCACTGCCCGTTTGGGTTGCACTCAAGAAACCAGGGCGTACCGGAGGCATCGACGATGAAGTCGAAGCATCCAAAGTTCAGCGCGAGCTTGTCCAGGTAGGCCAGACAAAAGTCATGCAGCAGTGGATCGCACTCGATGGCCTCCTGTGGAATGCCACCCTCGGCGGTGTATCCGGCTCGCCAGTCGATCCCGCCCCGGTCCGCCGCCATCATCATCGAGTTGATACGGCAACAGAACGTCTGGTACCCGACTGCCGTGATGCGAAGCTCGTGGCTCTTGGCGATGTAGGGCTGCACCAATGTTGGCGCGGCGGCGAACGCGGACTCTGGCAGACTGAGCAGGTCCGTCGAAGCCAATCGATGTGTGAGGAAGGGCAGTTCGATGCCTTCTTCCAGTGACGCGCCGTCGGACGTGACCGGCTTGACCGCCACCTGGCCGTGGCGATGGAGGAACGGCTGAAAGAAGCGCTTGCGATTGGCGATGAGCGTTTCGGGAATGCCGATCCGGCGCTCAGCGCCAAGTACCTGGCGGGCGGAGGCCGCAACTGCGAATTGATGCAACTTGCACTCGGCCAATGGGTCGAGAATGGGCGAACCGATACTGTACACATGTGTGAGCATGTGGCGCATCCAGACGGCAAACTCGGCGGCTTCCTCCAGCGCTACGCGGCAGGCCTCCTCATGCGGGTCCGGGGTGTCTGGAGTGCCGAAGAGTTCGCACGGTCGATGTGGGCGCCGATCCCAATAGGAAATGACGTCATTGGTGTCTGCGTGTATCCCGTTCCGATGGCATGTGATGGTCAGATTTGTCTCGCCCTCCCCAGAAACCGAGAACGCGAATTCGTAATCAGACAGGAGCGATTCGGTGTTGATGCGCAAGTGTGGCTTGCCCATCGCAGACAGGTGTTCAATGACCGGGTTGCAGTGGATGTCACCCTTGTTGGTGTAGATCAGAATCACGGATGGCCTTTGGAGTAGATCTGGTGTTGCCGGCTCTACTTCTTCTCTTTCGTGTCATCGTTGTGCTTCTTGTCAGCGCCGAGCAGCGTGAACTTGTTGCATCGAGTGTTTCGCTTTGGGGAGCCCATGAAGAACTCGCCTTCGTGAAGAAGTTGCGATGCGTGGTCATAGGACTCGTCCCAGTCGTAGACGGCTTCATCGGGCGGAAGCGGCGTGGCGACTCGCATGATGATGGGGCTGCCATGAGGCCGCGTGTGGGTGGAGGACGGTCGAGGAATAGTGGTCGTCATTGCAGTCTCCATTGCATGGCATGGGGTTCAGAGGCTCATCGCAGTGCGCAGGCGGTCGATTTCAGTTTGCTCGCAGTCAGAGACGCCTTCGCTGCACTCCGCCACTCCGACCAGCATGCAGTCGAGCAGGCCGGCGAACTCTGAATCGCGCCCGCCCTCTTCGCGGATCGCTGCGAGCACCGTGTCTTCAACCGCGTCCTTGTTGTCAAGGAGTTGAGTCATGGTTGCATAGATGTCGGCTGTGAGCAGTTGCCGCTCAGGCGTCCCATCTTCGGCCTCCCCATCGGCGAGTGCGTCACACATATTGAAGAGGAACAGCCGTTCTGTGTCATCGAATTCGCCGTCGGCGGCAGCGACAAACGCTGCTGGGAGTGTCATGAGGACGGAGTACAACACGTCATCCGGAAGCGGAGACTGAGTCATATCCCGTGCTGTGGTCAGTGCTTGTGCGACTGCTGACGTCGTCATGGTGTGGCTCCCAGGTTGGCCGTGGCCAGGTGTGTTGCATGAAGATCCCTCTGAAGCCCCATGCGAGGCCCGGAGGCCGAGGGGGACGCCCCAGTTGGTCGAAAGTTCAGTTTTCAGAATCGGCGGGCGATCGCGTGCCTCCAGGGACCGGCTGCTGCGCATGTGCTTTGGTGGCGGCAGGCGCGTATCTGCGGCCCATGGCTCGCCAATGGCACCGGACAATGGGAGGTCCAAGGATGGCTGGAAACATCACCGTGACAGGTCAGAAGAAGGTGGAGACGCTTCAGCGAGAATTCACTGACGAGTTCCCACACTTGGCCATCATGCTCTTTGCAGAGGAGGAATTCGCCAAATCGCAGCGTGGTGAGCGAGCCCGGCCCCTCTCGGGCGATCAGACCATTGCCGATGTTCGCACCAAGAAGAGCCGTGATGACCTCTCGATTCACGGGAGCACCCATATCGGCTCGATCGAAGCCACATTCCTGGATACCTATGGGCTCAGAGCGCAGATATGCATCCGCCGAGACGGAAAGGGCAAGTACACGGACCAGAGTTTCGATGCGTACAGCCTGTCGGAAGTGGAGCGACACGCGGCCAGAGAAGGTTGGGACACCTGGGCCTGACAGCCGTGGGGGCTGTGGCTGAGACTCGAGTGTTCTTTCGATTGACCGGCGGGAGTGGGCGTGATAGTGTGGCACGCCTACACCGGGGAACACCGATGGTGCCGAGGGACGTGTCGCTTTCAGTGAGTTTGCCCACCCGCATGCCAGGCATCCAGGCCGGCAGCCCACGTGGTGGACGCGTATGCCCCCCATGCCCCCGGTGTGTGACAGAGGCCCCCGCAGAGGAGCGCGACCATGGCGACCAACCTTCTTGAAGTCCAAGCATTTCTGGACGAAGCCGAACTGAACTACCGCGTCGAGCAGCCACAGGCCTCGATCATTATTCCATTCTCAGGGCTCACGCACTAGGAGTGCCCTGTTACAGGCGAGCCAAGCCTACTGGTGGTCGTGCACCTCGACGAGGACGGCCGCTTTATCAAGGTGTTCTCCCCCTACGCATTCAGCACCGAGTACGCGGCCTTTCCGGACGCCGTCCTTCGCGCCTGCACCGAACTCTGCTATCGGACCAAGGGCATTCAGGCGGAGTTCGATCCGGATGACGGCGAAGTTCGGATGATTGTGGAGTTCCCGCTTGAGGACGCGCACCTCACCGCAGCGCAGTTGCATCGGTGTGTGTACACGCTGACTTCGATCGTAGACGAGTTTGCGCCCGTCTATGCACATGCCGCGGCGAGTGGTGAGATCGACTGGTCCACATTTGGCGAGCCAACTCCATCGGTCGATCGGATGGAACTGGCCGACCTCGTCCGCGCCGCCGGCGGCGTCGAGGGGTTACGGGACTTGATTCGAACCAAGGGGTGATGCGCACCGACAGGCGCCCCGATGGCCACCAAAGGCCCGGAAGCCAGCGGCGGCCGTTCACTGCGGTTGTGGCGAGGCGGGTGACGCGCTGGTACTGGCGAGTCGAGTGGCGCGTCTCCTAGAGGCAAATGCCGATGCGTTTGATGCCAGGTGGAACATGGCGATGCAGGTCATCTGAGCCTGGAGCCGCGTCTGCGGGCTTGAACTGGTTGGGCCCGCGGCTGCGGCGTCGGAAGCGTGTTCCGCTGGTTGGAGAGTGTTCTCCCAGTTTGTGTCCTTGCATTCCCCGGAGGAGACCACTGCCGTATTGCAGTCTGGCATTCCAAGCGCCATGCGGGAGCTTCTGCCCGAGCTGCGAGGGCGAGGGTTGGAAGTGTCAACCGACCCGTGGCAATCTGAGTGGGCGGCATTGGCCGAGAGGCTCCACGCGTCGGCTAGGCGTGCTCGCAAAGTCTGGCAACGCGGCCGAGATCAAGATCGATGTGAGTTGGCCGTGCCTCAGCCTGGCAACGTCAGTCACGTTGATGTGGTTGCCGAGGCTTCCGGCTCGATCGGTGCCGGGCCCGGTCGTCTGGCAGGTGGGCGGCTTGTTGTGCCCTGCGATCGTTCAGTGCTGGCCAGCCAGCAGGTCCGAAGCGACAGCAATGCGATCAGGCTTGGTGCTCGTTCCGGTGAACACGCTACGCCAACATGCCCGAGCGTCTCGGCGCACCGATACGCTCAGCCAGGCGCCGGCTTGCCACTCGCCTCCGCCTCAATGAATACGCGCTTGATGTCGGCGTGCTCGGCGCGGATGTCGCGGGTGAGGCGGTCGATGGCCCGCTCGACGTCGCCGGCGGGCAGATCGTCGCGAAAGTCCAGGCTGATCGTGAGGAGCACGTCGTGCGGGCCCATGTGGAGGGTCAGTACCTCGTTGACGGTGACGACCGCGTCGATGGCGGCGGCCCGCCTGCGGACGTCCGCGACGATCTCGGGCTCTGCCGACTCGCCGATGAGCAGTGACTTCGTGCGAATGGCCAGCATGATCGCCGTCGCGCCCAGAATGAGACCGATGCCGATCGAGGCGATGCCGTCGAACACCGGCATGCCCAACACCTCGCCGAGGGTCAGCCCGATGGCCGCCACAAACAGGCCGAGCATGGCGGCGGAATCCTCGAACAGCACGACGAACGTCGTCGGGTCCTTGGAGGCCTGGATGGTCGTCAGGATGCTCCGCCCTCGCATCTGCCCGCGAAACGCCTTCCAGGCAAACCACCAGGCGAATCCTTCGAACACGGCGGCAAGTCCGAGCACGATGTAGTTGATGACCGGATCGCTGACCGGCTCTGGATGCATCACGCGGTGCACGCCCTCATAGATGGACACGCCCGATCCGAGCGCGAAAATCAGGATGGCCACGATGAAGGCCCAGAAGTAGATCTCCTTGCCGTGTCCGAACGGAAACCGCGCGTCGGCTGGCATGCGGGCACGCTTCATGCCGTGCAACAGCAAGCCTTGGTTTCCTGTGTCCACGAGCGAGTGGATACCTTCGGCCATCATGGCTGCCGAGCCGGTGATCGCCGCCGCCACGAACTTTGTGATCGCAATCAGGCCGTTGCCGACGAGGGCTGCGTAGATCACGAATCTGGTCCCGGTGGCCATGGCACGCGCAGCCTAGCGGGGTAGAGGATCGTGGGGGGGCGGATCGGCAGAGGTTGTCATTGACCACGCCCAGATCTGGTGGTCCAATGTGAGAACTCGGAGGTGTGGTCCCATGTCGATCGTGCTCAGCATCCTCATGCTCACAGGCGCTCCAGCTCAATTGGAGGCTCAGCCGGTGACCGCCTCCATGTTCTCTCCGCTTCGGTGCGCAGGTGGCACGGTGGTGCTGCGTGATGTTCCACTTGGTGATGGAAGGCAGGGCGAACTCGTCCTCGAGCCCCTCGACGTGGTGACCCCGGCCACCCGATTCGAGGTTGGCCACACGCGGCAAACCTTCGAACCCGCCGATCTGCCTGCCGCGTTTCAAGGGCACATCACAGGTATGCCCGAATCGTGGGTGTACATCTCCGTGAACAGCACGGGCGTCGTGGGCCTTCTTGATGCGGGAGACGGCATGCTGGCACTCGGTCCCATCGACGGGCGTGCTGGGCACGTTGCTGACGGACTGACGTGGCAGCCGATCGCTGCTGCCATGCCCCCTCCGGGCGTGGACCTGTGCGGGACTGACACCAGCCACGCCCATGCCGTCTCCCCCCGAGCGCTCGATGCTTCTGAACGCGTCCATCTGGAACTCGCCATCGAGACTGACTATGAGTTTGCATCGCTGTTCGGGAACGATCTCGACGCCGCGGCCGCATATGTCGTCGCCATGCAGGGGGCCGTTGCTGCGATCTTCGCGCGTGACGTGGCGTGCGATATTGAAGTGACCTTCGTCCGGCTGTGGGATACACCTGACGATCTCTTCAATGAAGAGAACCCGCTGCAGCCGTTCCGGAACCACTGGAACGACACCATGACCGACGTTCCGCGAGATCTGGCGCAGTTCCTCTCCGGGCGTGTCAACCTGCCGTACGGCGGCGTCGCGTGGCTCAATGCCACCTGCGGTGACCGGGCCTACAGCATCGCGGGCTACATGCTCGGGTCCTTTGTCAGCGCCACCGATCCGGCCTTCGGAAACTGGGATGTGACGGTTGCGGCGCACGAACTCGGGCACAATTGCGGCACCGCACACACGCACGACTACGACCTTGACGACTGCGCAGGAGGTCAGATTGTTCGCGGCCCCATCATGAGCTATTGCCATACGACAACCGGCGGGGGCGCCAACATTGACATGCGGTTTCACAGTTTCACGGCCGCCGCTATGCGCGCCCATCTCGAGGAATCCGAGTGCCTGTTCATCGACTGCAATGGGAACGCCGTCGACGACGCGACCGACATCATCGACGGGACCAGCCTCGATGCCAACTTCGACGGTGTGCCTGACGAGTGTCAGGACTGCAATGCCAACGGCCAGCTCGACCCGACCGACATCAGCGACGGTGTGAGCAGCGATGTCGATCTGGATGGCATGCCGGATGAGTGCCAGCCCGACTGCAATGGCAATGGAACGCCCGATCAGTACGACATCGGCATGGGCTTGAGCGCAGACGTGTGGGGCGACGGCGTGCCCGACGAGTGCCAAATCGACTGCAATGCCAACGGGCAGGCCGACTACAACGAGATTCAGGACGACATGACGCTCGACCTCGACCGCAACACCCTGCTGGACGCCTGCGAAGACTGCGACGGCGACGGCACGCCGGATCTGACGCAACTCGGCGGCGGGCTCAACATCTGGCTGCTCAGCGGTGGTGAGGGCCGGGTCGTGGCGATGCATCCGCTCACCGGCGTCCCCATGGTGACGGGGCCTGCGCACATCGTCGAATCGCCCGGCGGATTGCTCGTGCTTGAGAGCGGCCGGGTGTTGATCAGCGACCTCGGGGCAGACCGAATGCTGGAAATCGATGTCGCAACGGGCGAACTCATCGGCGATTTCGTGCCGCCCGGAACGCCTGGCCTGGCCGGACCTCGGTGCATGGTTGAGTACGGGGGCACCATCCTGGTGGCCTGTGAGCAGAGCGGCGCCGTCCTGCGGTTCGACAGTGATTCGGGTGAAGCGTTGGGGGCGCTGGTTGAACCGGGCGTCGTCGAAACACCGACCGCACTTCACCTGACGCCCGACGAGGAGCTGCTCATTGGGCTCAACCGCGGGCAGGTCCGTCGCCATGACCCGGAGACTGGCGCGCTGCTCAGCGTCATGGTGGAGACGGGAAGCGTCGACGATCTTCGAGGTCTGCTTGTACACCCCGACGGCATACTGCTCGTCTCCGATGGCGAATCCGATGCGATTCGAGCGTTCTCGACGGAGTCGGGCGCGGATCTCGGCCGCTGGGATACCGGCGGGCTCGCCGAGGGTTACTGGCAGTTGCTCGATCCCGGGCCGCTCATGATGGGACCGGGCGGTCATGTCCTGGTTGCGACAACCAGCAGCAACACGGCGCTGCAGCGATACCACCGCGAGACCGGACTCTTTCAACGCAGCTTCTACATTCTCGACCAACTCTCGCCAAGTACGGTGGCATTCGACGTGATGTCGCCCTCGCCCGACGATTGCAACGGCAACATGCGTATCGACAGTTGTGAGATCGCGGCCGGCGATGCCGACGACGCCAACGGCAACGGTGTGCCCGACTCCTGCGAATGCCTTGCCGATCTTGATGGCGATGGCATGGTTGGAGTCAACGACCTGCTGGCCATCATTGCCCAGTGGGGTGGAGCTGGCGGTGATGTGGACGGCAATGGAACCACCGACACCAACGATCTGCTGGCGGTTCTCTCTGTATGGGGTGGATGCTGAGCCAGGCGGGGGTCACAGGCTCGCATCGTCCCGTGTTTGAGTGATGGGAAGGAGCGCCTCGACGTTTCTGGTGTCGCCGTTGGTGGTGGCCAGAGGCGAGTGCGACCACGCTATGCACGCATGCGTCCGTCGCACCGCATCCACGCCGCTGCTCGTGTTGAACGCGACGCCGAACCCGTACGAGCGGTCGAAGGCCTGTCGCCCGGCTCGTGGTGCCGCGCATGCGCCATACGCCCGCCGCACGCGCGATGTCATACTGGCCTGAACTCGCCATGGCGGTCGCCAGAACCCACACGGCTGCGTGGGAGGGACGGGCCGGCAGCCATACGGGGGGCGCCCGGCGAGTCCGGCTGGACGGCATCGGGCGCGAACCGCCATTTCAAGGCGCCGCGCTGGTTGCCGGGTCATCCTGCCTTGACGGGCGGGTCGTGTGTATCTGGGGCGCCGAGCACCCCTGAAAGTCGGCGGTTGGAAGCAGCCACAAGGCGCGGTCGTCGATGGTGCGGATGGTGCCGGGAATGAGCGCTGAGCAGTCGTGGACGACGCCGACACGCTCGGGGTGATGGGCGCGGTTCTCGATGATGCGAATCGGTCCGTGCAGTTCGGCCGTCACGATGTCCAAATCACCGTCCTGGTCGAGATCACCAAAGGCCGCGGCGCGGTCGAGCCGCGGCGCTGCGAGCCAGCCTGCGGTGGGTTCGTGGGGTACGAACCGATCGCCGCCGCGCAGCAGCAGCAGGGGTGTTTGGTGGTACGCGCTGTCCATCGCCGCGGGAGAAGCGTTTGGATACACGTGCCCATTGAGGGTTAGGAGGTCTTCGTCGCCGTCGTGGTCCAGATCGATGAATCGGCTGGTCCACCCAAGCCGAGTCCTGCTCGGCCCTCCGACTGCGTACATGTGGGTGCGATCCAGGAAGACTCCGTCTTCCTGCACCAGCAGCGTGTTGGTGTCACTGGAGAAGTTGCTGGTGAAGACGTCGGCGGCGCCGTCGCCATTGACGTCGGCAACCGCCATGCCCATGGTCGCCTGCGCTGCACCGGCCATGTTTGAGGCGAATCCTCGCGACAGCGCGGTGTCGCGCCACTGGTCGCCTTCACGTTCGAGCAGATGGTTGGCCATGCCGTCGTTTCCGACGAGGATCTCGGCAGCTCCGTCGTTATCGACATCAAACATCACCGCATTGAGGCCATAGGCTGGTGTCGCGTCCGGAGTCGGCGCCGGCGTGAAGACGCCCGCACCGTCGTTGAGCAGCAGGATGTCCGGCAGTGGTGTGAGGCCGGCCGGCCCGGCGAGGACGGGTTGGCCTCGGAAGTCAACGGATGGAACGGGGGGCGCGGCGAAGTCCCAATCCACATAACGCGTGACAAACAGGTCGATGTCACCATCGCCGTCGGCGTCACCCGGTGCGGCGCCCGTTGACCAGTTGGGAACCTCGATACCGGCCTGCTCGGTGATGTCCGTGAAGTGGCCAGCGTCATTACGAAGCAGCACATCGGGACCGATGCACGTGACGTAGAGGTCCGGGTCGCCGTCTCCATCGATGTCTGCGGAGGTTGCCGAAGTCGCCCACCTGGTCAGGGCGATGCCGGCGCTGGCGTCCACGAATCGGAGCGTGCCTTCGTCGGCAAAGCGGTTTTGGAACAACCGAGAGCCGGGTCCGTGCTCGGGAGCGTTCATCGTTGCTCCATTGGCGATGAAGATGTCCAGGTCGGTATCGCCGTCGTAGTCCAGCAAGGTGACACCCGGTCCGTTGACTTCGACGATTTGGGTGGATGGATGCGTGCCGCTGGTTGTGACAAAGTGCGGACCAGTTACGCCGGTGATGTCGACGAGGTCGACGGTGCCCGTGGTGGGCTCGTGATCGCAACCCATGAGCAGGCACACACACATCCACCGACCCGTCATGGCCGCACCCGACCTTCCACGGCTCTCGCTTCTGCGGCGCGTCCGGCGGCGTCGGCAGCGTCGGCTGCGGCGCCGCGGCCGAGGAGTCTGAGCAGCCGCGCGAGTCGGTAGTGGGCCTCGTACAGGTCCTGGTCAGCGGCGACCGCGCGGGCGAGCAGCGCAGCGGCAGCGTGGCGGTCCCCATCACGTTGCTCACGGATTTCGCTCAGACGCGCGAGCGCCTTGGCGACACCTTTCGCTCGCGCCGGCTCGTCCTGCTGCATCGCGATGGCGCGGTCGAACGCAACTTCGGCGACGTCGAAGTCGCCGCGCTCCATGGCGAGCACGCCCAGTCCAAAGTGTGAGTCGCCCTCGGCGGGGGCGTCTTGCAGGTGCCGCTCAAAGGCAGTTCGGCTCGCTTCGGGATGTCCTGCGTGATACAGCGCCCATCCCAGAAAGTGGGCGGCCGGCGGGTACGGTGGCAGGGCGTCATCTGCCCGCTGAAACCACTCGGCGGCGCGTGTGTAATGGCGGTCCCAGTGGTGGGCCAAGCCCATCAGAAAGAGGGTTCGGCTGTCGGTGTCACCACCGTCGATCATCTGCCGCAGCCGGACCCGCGCTGCCCCCGTGTCGCCGGATTGGATGCTTGCAAAGTGTTCCGACTGGGTTGACGTGAGTGGAGGCACCACAGTCGGCTCTGAGAGCCTCTGATCGCACCCCCCGGTCGCCACGGACAGGATCAGCAGAACACGCTTGGCGGCGGAGAGAAGGGTCGCTATGGTGGAACCGCGTGGGGCGGTCAAGAGGAGTGGCATGAGAAGCCTCAGGATAGCCCTGCTGACCACTGTTGTGATATGCCTTCCTGCCGCCGCCCAGGCGCCTCCGCGCATGGGCGAGCCACTGGCCGGGCTGACATCGGAGCAACTCGATCGCTTCGACCTCGGCGGCATCCAGTACCAGCGCAACATCACCGAGGGCGAAGGCCTCGGCCCTGTGTTCAATCAGACGTCGTGCGCCTCGTGTCACAACGCCCCTGTGGGTGGGCCGGGTGCGCAACAGGTGACACGCTTTGGACGCCTCGACAAGAAGGGTGGGTTCGATCCGCTTGGCGAACTCGGCGGATCGCTCCTGAACGCCAACGCCATCAACGACGCGTGCGCCGACGAGATTCCCGCGACCGCCAACGTGACCTCGCTTCGCGTGACTCCCGGAGCCTTGGGTTACGGACTGCTTGAAGCGATTCCGGACGACGATCTTCTCGCCAATGCGGCGGCCCAGGATGAAAGCGTTCGCGGTGTGGTTCGATGGACGGAAGCCATCGAGGCGCCTGGCGTGGTCCGCGTGGGCCGTTTGGGCTGGAAGCCTCAGCTGCCGACCATCATGTCCTTCAGCGCGGATGCGTCGAATCAGGAACTCGGGTTCACCACGCGGCTGCTTCCTGATGAGAATCCGCCGAAGGGCGATCATGACCTGCTCTTTGAATGCGACGCGGTGCCCGACCCGGAAGATGTTGCTGACAGCGAGGGATATGAGTTTCTCGATCGCGTGACCGACTTCCAGAGATTCCTCGCTGCACCTCCCCAAATTCCCGCCGGTGGCATGAGCGGCGAAGCCATCTTTGAATCCATCGGATGCGCGGTCTGTCACACGAGCCAGTTCACGACCTCGGCAGCGCCCGAACTCGAAGACGCCCTGCGAAGTCAGGTCATTCGCCCCTACGGGGACTTTCTGCTCCATGACATGGGCGCGGCCGCCGACGGCATTGCCGATGGGCCTGCAGGCGTGCGTGAGATTCGCACGCCTCCATTGTGGGGCCTTCGGATTCGAAACCCGATGTGGCACGACGGCCGAGTACTCGGGGGCACCTTTGAAGACCGGATTCACGAAACGATTGCCCTGCACGGCGCGGCGCTCAGTCAGGGGCAGGCAGCGTCTGCCGAGTTCGATGCGCTCTCGCCAGCTGAGCAGGATGAACTCGTCGCCTTCCTCAACTCGCTGGGGCGGGCCGCGTTTGATGGCGACGGAGATGGCGACGTAGACTTGGATGACGTGTACGGGGTCAACGGCTTCATGGCGTGCCTCGGGTCCGGCGTGACGCCGGACGATGCATGCGCCGTGCACGACCTCGACGGCGACGGGGACGTCGATCTTGACGACGCAGCAGCCATGGCCGCAGACCATGACGATGGTTGGTCAGATTGTGATGATGACGGTGTGCATGACCTTGAACAGATCGCTGACGGCGCACTGGATGTGAACCAGAACGGCGTGCTCGATGAGTGTGAGTCATGCCCTGGCGACGTGAACGGCTCAGGAGACGTTGGCACGGACGACCTGCTCGTCGTCCTGGCGGAGTGGGGCCCGTGTGTCAGTGGATGCGACGGGGACATTGACGGAAGTGGTCATGTTGGCGTCGACGATCTGCTGGCCATTGTGGACCATTGGGGCATGTGCGAATGACACGAGGATGGGACCAATCGATGAAGATGCTCGTTGCGATCAGCGTGATATTCAGCGGCGCTGCCGCAGTGTCTGCTCAGAACTGGGTGCAGTTTGAAGACGAGACGGATCTGAGGATGCAATCTGATCCGTCCGTCGGCATCGCAGATGTGCAGGAGAAGGACTACATCGTCGGTGATCTCGACCGGGACGGAGATGACGATCTCATCTGCGTTCGCAAGGAACCATTCACATCCACGGGGCGGGATGTCAATGTGCTGTTCATGAATGAAGGCGGTGTGCTGGTCGATCGAACGGCCGCCTACGCAACGGCTTCCGACGTGGCAGGTGATGAGGGGTTCATGACTCCGACGAATGACCGGGATGTCGAACTCGTGGATGTCGACGGCGATGGCTGGCTTGACGTTGTGACGGCGACGACACTGACCGACAACGATGCCAAGAACCTGTCTCACCCGCGTGTGTACATGAATCTCGGTGAGACGGATGGGATCTGGCAGGGCTTTCGGCACGAAGATGCCCGCATTCCGCTGATGCACGCGACGGCCGGGCCTCGGTTCTGCTCTGTGGCCTCGGGGGACATTGACGGCGACGGAGACATGGACCTGTACTTCGGTGACTATGACAGCGGTGGAAACCAGATCTTTGACTACAACAATCGGCTGCTCATCAATGATGGAAACGGCTTCTTTGCCGATGAGAGCGAGAGCCGGCTTACCTTTGAGATGCGGGAGTCCGCGTTCGGCGCAGCCAGCGAGATTGTGGACATGAACGGTGACGGCGCGATGGATATCGTCAAGCAGACGTCACTCAATCCGCCTCAGCACATCGCCGTGACGTGGAACAACCCGAGCAATGAGGGTGTCTATGACGGGTATCAGATTGTCGATCAACTTGCGCCGTACTTTGTTTCCGTGGGCGATCTGAACGGAGACGGCATGCTCGACATGGTGGTTGTGGATGACGGCGTGGACAGTTACTACCTCAACCAGGGCAACGGCGGAAATGGGGAAGCACAGTTTGGGCAGCGATCATTCAACTCGGTGACGAGCGGGTTCGGCGGCGACGCTTACATCGTCGACCTCAACAACGACGGCAACCAGGACGTCGTCATCACCGATGTTGATGTGGACATTTCCGGTTGCTCCAGAACAACGCACATCATGCGTAACCGCGGCGAATCGCCGGAAGTGACATTTTCGCGGGAGGCGACGGGGATTCCCGATGCCATGCTCGCCGGGGTTCATGATGTCGGCTTGATCGACCTCAATGGCGACGGTTGGATGGACATGGTGATGGGCCGTTGCAGTTCGACCGAGGTGTGGATGAACAAGCCTCCAACGGGCATTGTGTTCGATTGGGATGGAGGGATTCCCTCCTTCGTGTCGCCTGGAGAGGAGCGACCCGTGCAGTTCCAGTTACAGCCCGTCGGCGGGGTGGATGTGGCGGCGGGGAGTGGTGAGCTCTATGCGCGTTTGCAGGGCGAAGCGTGGGTGTCGGTTCCGGTCGAGGACCTCGGGGACGACTCCTATCGCGGAAACCTCCCCGCGGTCGCGTGCGCCGAGTCCATCGAGTTCTACGCCCGCGGAGAGATGGTTGACGGAACCGGATTCACCGATCCGGGTGCTGCGCCTGCTTCGGGATACGTCGCAGTTGGGGCAGACGGCACAGAGACGCTCATTCGGCTCGACTTTGAGGAGCCTGCGGTGGGCTGGTCCGTCCACAACGACGATTCGCTGGAGACGGGTGCCTGGGAGCAGGTTGACCCGATCGGGACACTTTTTGGAACGACCCCGTCACAGCCGGAGGACGACGCGACCAATGGCGCCGACGCGGTGCAATGCTTCATCACGCAGAATGGAACTGAGGGGGGCTCGGTCGGAGAGGCGGATGTTGACGGCGGTCCGACGTCGCTGGTGTCACCTGCGATCGATTTGGACGGCACGGACGGAACCGTGAGTTACGCGCGATGGTTCTTCGACAGCGAAACTGGTGACGCGCTTGTCACCGAGGTCAGTGATGACGACGGCGTTTCGTGGACGTGGGTGGACCAAACCGCAGGCACGGGATCGACCTGGGAGATTGCGACGTTCCGCGTGGGCGAGTTTGTTCTGCCATCTGCGACGGTACGCGTTCGATTCGTTGTCGAGGATGGTGCGAGTCCATCGGTCGTCGAAGCCGGCATTGACAATCTTCAGCTGGATATCTACGACTGCGACGATCAGATGCCATGCGCTGGCGATGTTGACGGAAGTGGTGCTATTGACGTCAATGACGTGCTCCTCATGCTCGGCGCGTTCGGCAATCAGACCAATGGGCCCGAAGATCTCGACGGCGACGGTGAAGTGACGGTGAATGATCTGCTCATCCTGATTGCCGCATGGGGACCGTGTCCGGGGCTGTAGGCAGGGGTCTCCAGATTCTGGGCAGATCCATGGCCGGCCATGCCGAGCACGATCAGGCGGGTGGCCGTCAGACCTTGATGCTGCGCGGTCTGTGGCCACGCTGTTCACGCCCTCATGCTGGCGCAGCTCGCCGGTCGTGAGCTGGTGCAGCAGTGTGCGGTGATCACGATGAGGCAAGGCATCACGTCCGGTGCGGGGGCGTGCCGGGAAGGCCGCTGCGGAGGGGCTGATGTGGATGCGTCCGCGACATGCACACGGCGGGGGCCGCGACACGGACACAGCGCGTGCTCGCTCAGCCGTACGTCAGGTTCGCGCGGCGGCGTGGACGACGGCCCCAGCGATCAGGCCGCGGTGGCCAGGGGGAGCCAGACTGACACGGAGATCGTGTCATGCTGCTGGACGTGTGTGCGCTCCGCCGCACAGACCCTGGACAGGAAGGCATGGAAGCGAGGAAGCAACTCGGCCGCAACATGGCTGCCGAATGATCAGGAGCTGGGTGATGCGGCTTCTTCGAGTACGAGGCGAAGCCGGTCCACCACCGTTTCGTCGTAATTCTTGATCTCGTCCTTTCCGTTCCAAAAGAGGAACTCGTGGACGCCGAGATCGCGAAGAACGTTGACCTGGTACAGCAGGTTTTCGGGTTCGACCGGAGTCTTCGTGTACGGAGACCCGCCGTTGTAGATCTTGAACGTCGTCATCGGTACAACGGGGATGGACGACCCGTCCGAGCGGCGAAGGTCGTTGGCTTCCTCCCAGCCGAGGATGGTGTAGTCGTCGAGCCGGTCGAACTTGTTGTCGTCGGGGCCGAACCGCTGGTAGATGATTGGAACGAGAATGTCTGCGTCGTCGTAGAATCCGTGTTCCTCGGCGGCCCAGTACCCGGACATGATCTTCTGTTGAGACGGCAGGTCGGGATCGCCCCACGAGTGCGGAACGATGACGCCGTACATGGCAATGCGGGCGTTTGGAAGAACTTCCCGCGCGGCCTGAATACGCCGGCGAAATGCATCGATGTACTGTCCAAACAGTTCCATGTTGTCTTCGGCTTCGAGTTCCTCGATGAAGGATCCGAACTCTCGGGGCTGCACGGGCTTCTCGATGTCGAGAATGACCAGATCGGTCGTGCCGGGGGTCAGGGCCTTTCTGTCGACGTAGTCCGCAAACTGGGCGCGAATGTCCTCGTAGCTCGTCGACAGAAAGTCTTCCATCTCTGTGCCGCTTCCGGCGAGCAGGGCCGAACCGTGGGCGCACCACGCATGGTTTCCGACACCCATGGATCGAAGCGCATACTGATGCTCTGAGTACATGCTCTGGAGTGCCAGATGCGAACCCCCGAACAATGTGGAGGCCATGGCCTCTTCGGACTTGAGTCCGTAATCGGCCAGGACGTCGAGGACGTCATTGATACCGACAACTCCGTCTTCATCGACATCGCTTCCACAAGGTTGGCCGCCCGTGCAGTCGGTGCCATAGTCCTGCACGGTCATCATGAGGTCCACGATGTCCACGACGTCGCTTGCATCGGCGTCGCCCCGGACAATGGCGCGGTAGATATGGAGATCGAAGGGTGTGCCGGCCGATGCTGATGCAACCTCGGCGTCGAGGGAAACAGCGTCATAGACTTCAAAGGCGATGAACGGGAAGCCGTCTTCGGTGAGGTCCTCGCCCAGAAGAATTCGATCTTCGCCAGAGTTCAGATAGATGCGAAGGTCGAGGTCGTCCTGGGCCTCAGATGTGGCTGCGACGAGGTACACACCTTGGCGGTCGAAGGGGACGCTGAGGGTTTGGGTCGATTCGTCACCACCGGTATCCGCAGTCGTGCCGGCTTGGACGAATCCGCCGATGTCCCGGACATGACGGCCCCATTCAGAGCGAAGGGCCTGCCGCCATTGCTGCCGAATGGCGGCGAGCGCCTGCCCCTCGGTGGCCGCTGTTCGGTGGCCGCCCATGACGGTGGTGCCGAACTCGCCCGCCTTGGCGTCCGAACTCAGCGCGACTGTCAGTTGCTGTGTCCGTCCCGCGCGAAATGCCCATCCACGGGTGTCTTCGCCAATCTGGAGAATACGGACATCCTCGATCGACCCATCCGCCAGAGCCTGCGCGAGATCGGCGTCAACGGCGCCGTCCGAGGATGCGGCGATCAGGTAGTAACTGCCGCCATTCATGTCGATCACGACGTCGGTTGCGAAACCATCTTCTGAATTTCCCGATCCTCGCCGAGCCGCATGGAGCGAGTCAAGCGGCCAGTAGTTTGGTTCGATGAGCGTTGATGTGAAAGCGACTTTGCCGGGAGGCGTGTCGTCGATGAACTGCGCTCGCCACAGGTTTACCAGTGTGTCAAGTCCGGCCGATTCACGGCGGAGATCTCCGGAGTAGTAGAGCCGGCGAACAGCAAGTGTCCAGGCGTCCAGACGGGCTGCAAGTGCATCCGCGGCAGAGGCGTCGAGCAGTTCATCCAGCAGCGTTGACCGCTGCGCGAAGTTGACGCCGGCCCCTGTCGGAATTCGTGTGCCGTCGACGATCGCAAAGTTGACGGCGCTGACGACGCCGACGACTTCGCCGTGGCCGTTCAGAATCGGACTGCCACTTGCGCCGCCTGTACCGGAGATGGAGTGTTGGATCAAGGTGTTGCGCTGCCCGGGTCCGGAATCGGTCTCGTCTTCGGAGGTATTGAAGAACGTCGTCAGGGCCGTGATGCGTCCGACCTGCATCTGAGCGACCGGTGCGGTGAGGTTGACGCCTTCGAGGGCCATGCCCTCCATCGGGAAACCCACCGAACCTACAACGTGTCCCGGCCGCATGGCTTCGTGCGATGCTTCTGATGCGAGCGGGAGGGGGGCGGGAAGGTCCGTGCCATCTGCGACGTGGAGCAGTGCCAGGTCGCAGGCCGTGCCCGCTGGGCGGATCGCGTCGAGGCTGTTGGCGGCGTTGAGTCGCACGGGGACGTAGCCTCGCCAGAGTTCCGAAAAGGCGTCATAGCCGGGGTGGGCGGTCGTGCCCGTGACGGGAATGTCAATCGGCGCCCTTCCGTCCTGGGCAGTCGATCGCAGGAGCAGCGACTCGCCTTCGGCCAGGCGGTCATACATGGCGGCGATATGGGCGTTGGTCGCCAGACGATCCTCTGCGGCGACAAAGGCTGTTCCGAAGGCGGTTTCGCCGCCCTCGGCGCCACGGTGGACAACCAGGTACACCGAGGGTTGTGCGGTCGCGAGCAGCTCTGGGAGCTTGGCTCCGAGTGTGACGAGGTCATCTTCGATGATGTCGGCACGGCCTTCCACGCCCGCGATGCGCTGGCCGTGGGTGGCGTCTTGTTCTTCGAGGCGTTCGACGTCCCTGCTGAAGAGAAGGATTGCGGCGGTGACGCCAATCAGCACGAGCAGGGTGAGCGCCCCCACCAGTGTGGCCTTTCGATTGCTGGATGCGGCGGTCGAAGCGGCGTGCTCGACTTCGACCACAGAGGCGGCCGGCGCCGCTCGTCGGGCCTCCACGTCCGGGTCCATGCCTTGATCGGCGGTGCTTGCGAGGCCGGAGTGGCGGCGTACGGTCACGCGAAGCCTCGGTCCATTCGGCCCAATGGTGAGTTCACACACATCAGGAATGGGGGCGCCGCGGTCAAGCAACGTGCCGTCTGCGAGCGTGACGACTCGGTCGGGGGCCATGTCGATCAGGTAGCGGCCCCGAACGCGTGTGAGCGTGCAGTGTTCCCGACCGGCCATGCGGGCTTCGGGGTCGAGTACCACTTGGCATCGCTCGGGATCCCGGCCGATGGTGATGGATTCGACATCGGGTCCAAAGTGCTGCTCGAGCCCATCGTGGGGCCCCCCGACATGAAGAATGGTCAGTGGCATGTGGTCCTCGGATCGTTCAGAAGCCCATGGGGCTCCGTCAGGTGGTTTGGGGTGGGGAGTCGGGCCATTCCAGTCTCTTGGCGGTCAAAGGGGGGTGGTGCCCCAGCGGGGGGGTGGGGGATGATCGGCATGCGGGCCAGATTGGTCGACGGTTCGGTCGATTCCTTCGGCATTCGGGGTCCAAACAGGTTTCAGCCCCACTGGGTTCCTCCAAGAACCCCACTGCAGCCCACGTGAAGCCCGCTTGGCGTCCTCGTTCCGGGCACGAGTGCGCGATGCCGCATCCCCGTTCCCGGCTCGCGATCCTATCAACTCCGTCAACCGCGGGAATCACCACGCCCTATCGCCCCTCCGCACGTGGCCCATCGAACCGACCCGAGCCGAGGATGGTGGCTCATGGATGGAACGCTCATGGGCGTGCGATTCTGGGGGGATGCTCATGGCTGGACACCCACCAATTGGGATGCTCATGGCTGGACACCCACCAATTGGTCCGAGTGCTCATGGGTTGCTCATGGGTGGACACCCACCAATTGGTTCAGGGGCGGTCAGGGGGTCAATGGTGGAGGTCAATGGTGGACACCCACCAATTGGTTCAGGGGCGGTCAGAGAGGTCCCAGGGGTGGGTATCCACCAAATGGCCATCCAAATGGCCTTTGGGTGGGTGTCCACCAAGTGGCCACAAATGGCCTTTGGGTGGGTGTCCACCAAGTGGCCAGGTGGGTGTCCACCAAGTGGCCTCCCCTCCTGGCCCAACGAGGCTCGTTGGTGGGTGTCCACCAAGGGGCCTCCAAATGGTCTCCTTGGGTGGGTGTCCACCAAATGGCCTCCTTGGGTGGGTGTCCACCAAATGGCCACTCCAAATGGTCTCCTTGGGTGGGTGTCCACCGAATGGCCTCCTTGGGTGGGTGTCCACCAAATGGCCCTCCAAATGGTCTCCTTGGGTGGGTGTCCACCAAATGGCCTCCTTGGGTGGGTGTCCACCAAATGGCCACCAAATGGCCTGTCCACCAAATGGCCTCTTGAAGGGAGCTTCGGCGGGCCGTGGTGGGCCGGTCTTGGGTATAAAAGAGGACCCATGGCTCCGATTCGACGAATGGGGGTGAGGAGGCCATTGAGCAGGAGGATTTCGCAGCGTGGCCCAGTCGTCAAAGAACCGCACTCCAAGGGACATCCCCCCGACGGGCCCCCGCCCAGACGCCGCTCGGCCGGCCTTACGCCAGCTGCCCGACTGCCGTCCAGGCGACCCCAGCTCTCGGGACGCCCGGCTCGCCAGGCGGCGGGGGCGGTACAGCAGGTGGCGGGCTGCATCGCTGATTGCCGTCTACATCCTCGCAGCCATTCACATCGCCCATTGGCGCATCTCCGGGAAGACGCTTGCCCCGCTTGAACTGAATGAAGTCATGGTGACCCTTGAGATCGGCATCATCACCGCCGGCTTCGTCTTCATGGCGCTTATCGTGCTTTCGTCAGCCATCTTTGGGCGGTTCTTCTGCTCGTGGGCGTGCCACATTCTGGCGCTTCAGGACCTGTGCGCGTGGCTGCTCAAGAAGCTGCGAATTCGAGCCAAGCCGGTCCGTTCCCGCGCGCTGCTGCTCGTCGCGCCCATCGCCATGCTGTACATGTTTGTGTGGCCTGCGTTCAGTACCGTCCTGGACGGCCGACCCTTTCCCACCCTGCGTCTCTCCGACGATGCCGGGGGATGGGGTTCATTTGTCACCGATGACTTCTGGCGGAATCTTCCCGGACTCGGCGGCGCCCTGCTTACGTTCGCCGTGTGTGGTTTCGTCATCGTCTACATCCTGGGCACGAGGTCATTCTGCCAGTACGTCTGTCCCTACGGCGCCGTCTTCGGCCTGATGGACCGCGTCGCACCTGGTCGAATCAAGGTTGATCGCGATCGCTGCATCTCCTGTGCAGTGTGCACCGGCGTGTGCGAGTCGCATGTACGTATCCATGAGGAGGTTTCGGTGCACGGCAATGTCGTCGATCCAAACTGCCTCAAGGATCTCGACTGCGTTGCAGCCTGCCCCGAAGGGGCACTTTCCTTCGGATGGACCCGCCCATCGCTGTTGCGGTCATTCAAGCCCGCGCGGCGGAAGCTCCGTTACGACTTCAGTTGGCTGGAGGACATCATCCTGGCCGGTGTGTTCATTGCGGCACTGCTGATCTTCCGTGGGCTTTATGGCCGACTTCCCTTTCTGCTGTCCTTGGCCATTGCCGGAATCCTCTCCTACTTTGCAGTGCTGACTTTGCGGCTGTTCGCTTCTGCCAACCTTCGTTTCAACGCATTCCAACTCAAGCGATCTGGAGCCTTGACCCGTGCCGGAGTTGGGTATGGCTTGCTGATGCTCGTCGTCTGGGCCTTTGTTGCGCACTCAGCTGCTGTTCGGTACCACGAATGGGCTGGTGTTCAGCGGCTTGAGCGCGCCAAAGCTGCTGCTGCGGATGGTGGTAGCGCAGCGGTTTCCGACCTCTCGGCAGCGCTGGCGCATATGGCGTTTGCGGAGACGTGGGGGCTCATGGTCGATCCCGCGCACTATTCGCGCAAAGGTTGGGCACACTGGGCCGCGGGGGACGGTGATTCTGCCCGCCGCGCGTGGCGGCGGGCCATCGAGATTGCACCCGCCGACCATTCGTCGCGGCTCAATCTCGCAGCTGCCATGCTGCAGGCTGGCCTCCCAGACCCAGCAGTCAGTCAACTGAAACGGGTTACGGATGCGCGGCCGCGCTCGGCCAAGGACGAAGCGCGGTACGCGTGGTATCGGGCGTCTGCGTGGGACATGCTGTCGGCGATCGCAGCCGCCCAGGGCGATACCCGAGCCGCGCAGTTCGCATCGGATGCCGCGCAGCGGGAGCGTGGGGAGCCCGAGTAGCGTGGCCTTGCGGCTGCTATCCTCGTCGTATGAGTGAGTCAGACGTCCTTCAGTCCGCCACGTTCAATCCGAAAGTTTGCACCTACTGGCTGCTCAGCGGCGGGTTCATCTTGCTGGTGTGCATCGTGACCATTCCGCTTCTGCCGTTCTGGTTCATCTTCGGAGGAATGTTCACTCGAAAGTTTCTGGAGCACATCTCGTGTACGCTCACGGAGCGTACGCTCATTGTCAAAAAGGGGTGGCTCAATCGCATCGAGAAGACGATCCCCCTGGAAAAGATCACCGACTTGGCACTCGCTCAGGGGCCGATCATGCGAGCGATGGATCTGCATAGCCTGAGCGTCGAAACGGCTGGATCGGCCGGCGGTAGCCAGAGTGGGGCATTGGTATCGCTTGTGGGTATCCGGGACGTGGCGCAGTTCCGAGACACCGTATTGGGCCAACGGGATCGACTCATGGGCGCGGCCCCAATGCCTGCGGCCGTGACTTCAGCGACAACGCAGCGCGAGCGCGACGTGTTGGATGACATTCGAGACACGCTGCTGCGCATTGAGCGGCATCTTGCAGATAAGTGAGCGGACGCGACTGCAAGCCAGGGCGTGTCATCTGGTGGAGCCTCGGCATGGTTGGCGCGACCGTGCTGACGCTCTGGCTCATGGGCCGGCCGTTCATCTGCACATGTGGGACCGTCGAGCTATGGCATGGCGAACTCAATTCTGCGGAGGACTCGCAGCAGCTTCTCGATTGGTACTCGTTCACGCACGTGGTGCACGGCGTCCTCTTCTATTGGATTCTGTGGATGCTCTCCAGACGGATGACCGGGCTGCGGCCGATGGGTCGCCGATTCTTGGTGGCGGTCGCTGCGGAGTCCTTGTGGGAAGTCATTGAGAACACGCCGTGGGTGATCGATCGCTATCGCGAGGCGACAATCGCGCTTGGCTACATGGGCGATTCAATCATCAACTCCGTCTCCGATGTTGCGTGCATGGCAGTTGGGTTCCTGCTGGCGATGCGACTGCCCGTGTGGGTGACTGGGGCGCTGGTTGTAGCAGTAGAAGCCATGCTTTTACTGGTCATCCGGGACAATCTGACGCTCAACATTTTCATGTTGCTCTTCCCAAGTGAGTTCGTGCGGTCATGGCAGGCGGGATAGACTGCCTCCTCGGTTCGATGTGGATGCACCCATCGAGTGAGAGTGAGGCGAGTCATGCAAGGCATACTGTTGATCGGGTTGTTCGTGGCGGCGGCGCCTCCGTTGCCGGCGCGCGACGTCATTCCGCATCTGGTCACAGCCGATATTCAGGCTGGCATCGAGAAGCACATCGCTGATCGCACTCGGGAGGGCGGCGGCTGGTTCTCACTGGCGTTCGGCGACGAACACCTGAAACTCAAGCTCGTCCGGGTTCACACGGAGTACCTTGCTAACCTCGGGCCGCGGCGGCACTTCGCCTGCGTCGACCTCGCCAGCAGTGACGGCAACGTCTATGACGTCGACTTCTTTCTCGAAGGTGATCCCGGTGACATGCGTGTGACCGAGACGACCGTTCACAAGCTCAATGGCCGCCCGTACTACGTATGGAAGCAGAATCCCGACAAGACTTGGGTCCGAGCCGAGGTCGATGATGCAACGCCCAGCCTGATGGGCATCGTCGAGGGGGAGGATCGCTTCGAGTTCATCTACACGGCGACGATACCTCCCCTGGAGGCGCCGGCTCGCATGTGGATTCCCATGCCCGAGTCCGACCGCTTTCAGGACGTGAGCGTGTCGCGTCTGGAAGTTCCCGGAGCGCAGCGCCTGCTTACTGACGAGCGATACGGCAATCAGGTGCTCATGCTCGATCTCATGCCTGAGCACAGTGGGGCGGCGATCGAGATGCGGTTTGACGTTCGACGCCTGGAAAAGGGCGTGTACAAAGAGGGTGGTGTCGATCCTCACGCGTTCCTCGTCCCCGAACGTCTGGTTCCGGATACCGACCAGTTCCGAGAGATTGCGGCAGGCGTGCTTGAGGGAAAGAATCAGAACGAACTCGTGCGGGCCCGCGCGATCTACGACCACACCATTGAGCACATGCGGTACATGAAGTAC
>CAZSSV010000004.1:0-22505 GCA_964609425.1 uncultured Isosphaeraceae bacterium
TCCGACGGCGGCAATGGGCACTGGTACGAAGTGTTTGAGTTTGATCCGCCCATGGCGTGGGAAGACATCCTGGCCATGTCGGAAGCAAACCCGGGCCATCTCATCGTATGCCCCAGTTACGAAGAGCGGGACTGGTGCCGAAGCACGTTCTATCAAGACATGGGCTATGGCGAATCCTTCGCCATTGGGCTGTATCAGGACCTCGATCACCCGGACTACAGCGAGCCTGATGGCGGCTGGGTCTGGGTGGATGGAACCCCCGTGGAGAGTGACATCTGGTGCGTCGGCGAGCCCGATGACGGAGGCGGCCAACACTGCGCACATGGCTTCTTTGGTGCGCCCAATGCCTGCATCGCCACGGGATTCTGCGATCCCAGTGCACAAGTGTTGATCGAGTATGACGCCGACTGCAACGGTGACGGCATCGTTGACTACGGGCAGATCCTCGATGGCACGCTCGAAGACAATGATGGCAATGGCGTGCCAGACATTTGCATCTGCATTGGTGACGTTGATGGCAGCGGCGACGTCGGAATCGATGACGCATTGTTTGTGCTTGCCGCTTGGGGAACGGCCGATGCGAATGCCGATCTTGACGGCGATGGCGTCGTGGCTATCGGCGACCTCTTGGTGATACTTGACAGTTGGGGCGATTGCTTCTGATCGTTCCGGTCAACCGTTCTCCCGAAACGCCAACGGAGGGCTGTGGTCGCACTGACCACAGCCCTCTCGACGTCAATCGCGTGACGAGCCAAGATTGCTGGCAGCGGCAGTCTCCAATCGGTTGGGTGGCTGCTCTAGCGCAGTTTGACTGGGTTGGGTACGGCGAATCGCCGTTTTCGATTGATTCTGCTTCCCTCCGCCAACCTTCGCCCGAATCATACGGGGATGCCACGCGCCCAAGTCGCGTATGACCCCAGGTGCGAGGGCGATGTGCTTGAAAGGCCAGACACGCCATGATTGTCACTTCTACCTTGTCCATCGCGTCGCTCGTATCTGCCAACCCGACGCCCATCCAGTGCATCATCGACGTGCACTGCGACCCGATGGCGATTGACATTCCCGTGCAGCGTGCGCAGTACGAAGACTGGGTTGAATGGGTCGGGTGGGGCTTGGACGTCGCCGAAGCAAACGGCGCTCAGATCTCGTTTCTCTCAACCGGCGAGTTCATGGACTGGGTGCTGGAAGACCCGGGCACGGCAGGCGATCTCATCCCACGCCTTGCCGCCAGCGGCGACGACTTTCTCGGCACACATTCGCACAGCCGATCCTATGACGGGCCGATCCATGTTTGGGGCCCGACGAGTTCCGATGCGCCTTACACGGTGCTCTTTGAACACTGGATGGACCATGTGTCCCGCGTCAATCAGGTCATTGCCACGCAGCTCGGTGTGACCGCCCCCGATGAAGTGCAGTCCATCAACTCCGCCCGCGGCGCGCACCTTCCGAGTGAGAGTGAAGAAGCCACGTTTCGGCTGCTCGCCGAAGCCTTCCACTTTGGCATCCGCGAACAAGGGCCGGATGAGGCTTTCTTTGAACACTTCGAACACTTCGTGTGGCATCCGTACCGACCGGATGTTGACAACCTCATCGAGCATGACCCCGACGGCCCAATGATCATCTCCCCATTCGGCCCGGTACTGGGCCGCATCGGATGGCACCACTCGGTATGGCAGGACATGAGTTACCCAGCGGTGCAGGGTCGTTTCATTCTGGAACTCCTGAACTGGCTGGACGAAGCGCAATTCGGTGACACGAACCATGTCTGGACGACCGGGTGGGCCGCGCACTGTCACGATCTTCCGCCAGGCGGCGAGTCGCACGACTCTTGGCAGCCCATGCTCGAATGGATGACGATGCACTTTGTTGACGAGCCCGTGTCCGGCATGCAGGCCGTCGAGTACAACTCGATCAAGGGCTCAGCAGCGATGCATGAAGCGTGGGAGTCGAACCACCCGGGTGAAGTCGCATTCTCCTATCCCCATACAGAGGCGAACATGGATGCCTATCCATGGCTTCACGCCCCATATGCATACCTTCTCGGCATGCACGTCGATACGGCAATGCCACCACAGGGCCTGGTTCGATGGCACCACATGGAAGTTCCAGACACTGCCGCCGAGTGCTATGTGCTCTGGACGACGTCCGGAACAAGCCTGACGGTCGATCTCTCCGCACACCTCACCGGCGACTGGGCTGCGGTCGAGCCGCACCGCGGGCACTATCGACTGGTTGACCCTTCGGAAGTCCCGGTGCGATTCGCCGGAACCATGCTCATACCCAACGCCAATGTGGTCCAGTTTCCGTGGCTGCCTGATCTCGACGAGAGTGGGCAGGTGCGTGTTGATGACCTGCTCGACATGCTTGCCGCGTGGGGCCCGTGCGACGACCTGCCGGCCACCTGCCACGCCGACGTCGATGGCGACGGCGAGGTCAATGTCGACGACCTCCTGACGCTCCTGAGCAACTGGGGCTGAACCGCCGGGCGCCTCATCTCGCGATCAGTCGCCAGCCACCAATTGGACGATACGGTCCGGGTGGCCATCCATGCCAATCGTGACCGCTCCCCGCCGGAAGAGCGGGGGCAACTGAAACTCAACGCGGCGCTCAAACCGATGCGGGCCGTGCTGCGACTTCGGAAGCGACCGCCACGGTGATTCATGATGGGTGACGCCGTCAGGGCAGGCGATCTGCACTTCGGGCGGAACACCGCCGTCAGGAATCACCATTGAGAGCGCAACGTGCGCCACATTGTCGGCGCTCGCCCGGGCCATCGCCGGGTTCACCATCAACGCCCGCCGCGGCGTACCGCGACCCGTCAGGCTGAGAACCAGTGGCGGCAGCGCCGAGTCTGTGAACTGTATCGATACGGCTGCGGTCTTCGTTCCAATGCCGCCAAGCTTCATACTCGCGGCGAGAGAAACTGTCTCGCCGGGCGCCACCGACATCGACGACGGTTTCGCGCCGACACATCCACACGTGGACTTGATGGCGCCGATGTGCAGCACTTCTGATCCGGTGTGCTCCAGGGTGAAGACGTGCTCAAGCGCCCCGGCCGCGTCTCCGACCGGCGTCGCCGGGAAGACGTGCGCCATTGCCCCTTCCAACCCGCTGGCGTGTCGTTCGCGGTGGGCAACATCGTCTTCACACGCGGCGCACGACACAAGAATGGCACATGCCGTCACCTTGACCCACCCCCAGGTCATGCGCGTGCCCTCGCGTCGGCGCGAATCTTTCGAACAACTGCCACACCGAGCACCGTGCCGGCCGCAATGATGCCGACATACACAAGAATGCCCCACAGGAGACCTCTTCCATCCCTGCGAGCCGGCGAATCTGGCAGGTCGCCCGCGTGCGCAAGTCCCTCGGCTGGCCCGACCTCAACAGCACCGTGCATGAAGTCTGCGAGGCTCTCTGGCGGCACACCAGTGGGCGACTCGGCGACGCGCCAGATCACACCATCGAGGTTGACTTCCGGATCACCCACCCACAGCGCCAGACCGAGATCCTCATGCCACACCGCCTCGCCGGCCCCGGGCGTCATGGGTACGGCCGCAGCGTCGTACTCGGCCGGACTGCGACGCGAGAGCGTTTGCCGCTCAATGGTGGTGCAGTATGACTGGTCGGCCGCCGACGCAAGCATGTATCGACTCGGCGCCAGATGTATCAGAGGGTCGCCACCATCATCCGAACTCCAACTGGATCTGCGGGCACCCCAGGGCAGCGTCAACCCATCCACCGTGCGCCAATCGAAGTACTCACAGAGAAACGACCGGTAGGGCCCGTCGATCGTTTTGATATCCAATGCGTGCCAGATTGGCACATCACGATCGCCCTGCCGCTCCACGGCAACCGTCAGGACACTTTGTTCACGCGGCACACCGGGCCGCTGCACCTGATCCACCGTGGTGTTCCCATCGACCGTCCGACCTGTCACCATCAACGCATCGAGAGACCCAAACAGCGTGGAGCCCGTGGGATGGTGCACGTCGGTTCCATTGAAGGTCCAGACCTGGCCATGTCCGAAGAGGCTCTCGAGCTTGTTCGATGTGATCCACGCTGGACCAAGTGCGGTCGGCGCCACACGCACGTGGGCGCGGCCATCACGCCAGGCCACGGTCCGAACTGGCGAGAGCTCCGCCTCTGGCTGGTCAAAGGGCGTGTGTTGTCCCTGCAGTTGAACGGCTTCTGGTTTCACCCAGAGGTGGAACACCGACCGTCCATACACACTGCCTCCGTGGAGGTCCGCCGGTGCCGCGGTCGCGTGGCCCCAGTTCTTCAACTCAAAGGTGGTCTCAAAGCACGCGTCCCGACTCGGAAACGAGGGCGCCAATCGGTCCCGCAGTTCAAGAGCGGGTCCGGTGGCCCGATCGATGGACCCGGCCGTCGAGACGCCACCCATGACCATCGCGATGGCACACGCAGCGCCGCGCACATGAGGCCGGTGCATCATGGGTCAATGCCGCCCGGGTTTGGAATCGAGCCCCTGCTGCACTGCAACTGGGTGCAGTACAACACAGGCGAACCAGGCGGGGGAGGCGTCGTCACACAGGCCAGTGTGAGGGGGTCGCACGTGCCGTTGATGCCCTGGCCGCAGTGATTGCCAGGCCATCCCGGATCACCCATGATGCAGATCGACCACGGAAGCCAGGCACCGCCGCAGTAGGACTGCGGCGTCGGCTTGGTGCACGACACACACCAACCGCCCGGTTGCATGTCGTAGAACGGGTCGCAGATGGCTCCGGGGCAGCCCGGCATCGCATGGCACTTGCTCCACTCATGGACGGACCAGGGCGTTGCACTCGGTGTCACACCCGGCGTGGACTGTGCCAGCACCAGGCCCCCAATGCCACACGCCGCCAGCCAGCCGGCCAGCATCACTGCTGGTAGACCGGTGGGCGCGCTTCGGTGGGGATTACTGATTCGGTTTCTCCGCATGGTGTGTATTCCTTTCAAACAACGCGCGGTACGACCGCTTCGCCCCGTCCAGCATCGCCTCACCGCCCCCAACACCCTCCCCAGCACGCGCCCAGCGGCCATTCGATGCCAAACATCTCGGAGGTCTCGCCGGACCGTACTGCTCCGGCGTCAGACCCTGGCGAGCATTCCGGGAGAACAACTCCAGGCCGATGAGCGCTTGGACAGCGTCGGCCGTGGCCAACGTCGCGTCGAGAAACGCTCGATTGATGTCGACCCACTGATCGGGTGGCGATGCCGGAACGCGTCCGGTGAGCACCATCCGCTGATCCCACCAGGCGAGCGCCTCGGCTCGCACGCGAAGCGGCGTGGACGCCTCAAGCCAGGCCTGGTGCATCTCCGCCATGGATCGTGACACGTCCGCTGGAAAGTCAGCCCGAGCGAGCGTCTCCATCCGGTGGTCGATGCCCCAGGCGCCCCAGACATGCGGACAGGCCTGTTTCCGAAAGGACGCCTGAAGGTCAGCGGCCAACTGGGGCGCGCCGTGCGCCACCGCCACCTGAGCCAATTCCTCCATGGTGTCGCGCGCAAGCTCCCATAATCTGAGTTCCGGCTTGCCCACCAGACGCGCCACAGGCTGGTTCCGTCCCTGGCTGGCTTCGGTCCATGCGCGGCGCATCAGGACGGACCATGCCTGAAAGACATCATCGGTGATGGCGGCTGCGCGCACATCCCACTGGCTCCAGATCTGAGACGCCTCGTCAGACAACGCCTGATGGCTCAGCACCGTATGCAGCGGCGAACCCGCTGTGGCAGCAATGGCATCGAGGTCCGGAATCCGGCTCCAGTCGATGGTGCCAGGGGGCTGGAGGTTGTTGATCACGACACGTCGCTGCCATGCACGCATGGCCTCACTGGCCTGCGCATCAGCGAACGCGGCTGCGCTCGGGTCGCAGTCTTCGGGTCGCAGCTGCGCTGCGAGCGACCGCTCGAGGGTACGTCGCGCCCGCCGCGTTGCAGCGTCGAGGATGCGGAACTGGCGATCAATCATCCCCGGTCGGGGATCGTCCGATGCAAGCGTGCCGCTCAGAATGCGGCTCCGTACATCGATCGCATCCAATCGGGCCAGTTCAAGCCTCGCGGCCTGGTCCACCGCATCCGCCGCATGCCAATACGCTGCAAAGTCGTCGCGAAGCACGCGGTGGTCAACATCCGGCGCGACCCGGCGAACACATGCGTACCAGTCTGACCACACCAGTGGCGCTGGGAGGAGCGACCCGCCCGCCCACCGTGGCGGCGCCGCGTTCGGGTCGGTATGCGGGGCGGCGTGCGCATCCGGTCGCTGCACCAAGGCGGCCATGCCTGGTTCAAACGCCCCAACAGCGCACAGGCACGCACCGAACATCACCCACAGACAAGTCCTGCCACCGTCTCGCACTGCCATGGCTCCCAAGGCCCCCCGCACGCCCGGCCACTGTACATCACACACGACTCCACTATTCGACGACGGCGAGACTTGGTTTCGCTCGATGCATCAATGCCCAGCAAGTCCCGCCAGGACAACCGGCCATGGGGGCTGTTCCTTGGAGCCATCAACTCTTTCAAACACCTATTGAAGCTTCCACACCATTCTGCGCCGCAATCGCTTGGCCCACAACGTGATGCCGACCGAGTCGATTGGGAAGGCAGCGCATGGGAACCCCCTGGGTCCGGGCGCCCGGAAGCGGCTGGTGGCGCGTGGGCACACCCGTGGCCGCGGCGACATGCATGCCAGCGGCCCCGCGGTAGCATCCGTTGAAGGTCCGGCGGGACCATCCATCGGGCCGCCAGCCTGGTCGGCCGCCGAAACGGCGGTGCAGAAGAACGCCGGCCACGTACAGGCCCACCGCACCGCGAAGGCCGCTTCGACGCCACACATTCACGAGCGTCCCCGCACGCATGCGGCAGACTCGCCGGTCCCCAGGTCTCCACTTTTCCGCACCCGATGGCGGGGTCGGTGCCGATACATGCTCGATGGCAGCAGACCCTTCACAGCCACCTCCTGATTCGCCCGACACCCGCTCGCTGCCCTCGGCCTATGACCTCTTCGTCGCCATCGCGGCCGTCGTGTCAATTGGCGTGATCACCTGGCAACTCACGCTTCCAGCCAAGAGTGAAGTGTCCCGGCTGCTCGACATTTTCGACTGGTCATTCTGCGTACTGTTTCTCATCGACTACCTCAGACTCATCGTGGTCGCCAAGAACAAGATCAAGTACATCTTCACCTGGGGGATCTTCGATCTCGGCTCGTCCATCCCTGCCATCGGGCCGCTGCGATATGCCCGCGTCGCCCGACTGCTTCGAATCATCCGCATGCTTCGTGCCGGCCGCCTGCTCACCGAGGTGTACCGTCGCGACCGCACCGCGTTTGCGGTGGCCCTGCTCATGGCTGCTGGGCTGGTCACCGTCATTGGTGTCAGCGCCGCGGTGTTGCACGTTGAGAAGGATGCCCTGGGCGCCACCATCACAACAGGGCCCGACGCCGCATGGTGGGGCGTCGTGACGGTGTCGACGGTCGGCTACGGCGACCTGACCCCGGTCACCGAAACGGGACGCATCCTCGCTGTCATCCTCATGGTGGTCGGCATCGGGTTGTTCGCGACCTTTGCGGGCGCCGTCGCCAACGTCTTCACGCGGCAAGTGCAGCGCAGTGCCAACATCGATTCGCTGGAGGATCGGCTCATTCGCATGGAGCGCCACCAGCGCGAGATGCATGCCCACCTTCGCACGATGCAATCGCTGCCCAAGGACGACTGATCGATCAATTCCGGCCCCAGAGAGCCTCCGTCGCCGATTGATCTGCGATTTGGCACGTCCTGCTTGCCCTCACTTGCTGGTGGTG
Organism: uncultured Isosphaeraceae bacterium; assembly: GCA_964609425.1. Classification (GTDB taxonomy): domain Bacteria; phylum Planctomycetota; class Phycisphaerae; order Phycisphaerales; family SM1A02; genus UBA12567. Next base: position 7,799 of record CAZSSV010000004.1, read on the forward strand.
TAGGATCGGTCCGATATTCAAGGGCTGGAGGCAGGGGACGTACCCAGCCCGCCTGGAGCACCCGATGAGCAGATTCCACACGACGGTGGCCGGATGGGCAGCGGCAGCGATGGCATGCGCCGCCCTCGCAGAGACCTATCACGTACCCGGCGACTTCGCCGACATTCAGCCGGCGCTCGACGCTGCCGAGGCGGGAGACACGATCATGGTTGGCCCAGGCACCTGGCCCGGCCCACTGATCTTTCCGACGAGCTGCGCAGTCATTGCGACAGACGGACCCACCGTGACCATCATCGACGGGAGCCAGACGTCGGACTCACTGGTCACCATCAAGCACCGGAACGAAAACACGCTGTTGCAGGGCTTCACAATCCTGAACGCCGACGGTGGAACGCCGGTTGGCCAAGATGAGACCATCATCGTCGGTGGGGGTGTTCGCATCGTCGCCGGCGCGCCGGTCATTGACGGATGTGTGTTCGAGAACAACCACTCTGGATACGGCGGCGCGGTGCACTGCGCTGGATCGGAAGCGACGATCTCAAACTGTACGTTCCATGGAAACTCGGCATCGGCCAACGGAGGTGCCCTGCTCATCATCAATGGTGCCGTGCCCGTGTCGAATTGCTCGTTCACAGAGAATCATGCGACCCTCGACGGCGGGGCGCTGCATGTCGTAAACGGAGCGCACACCCTGACAGCCTGTGAGATCGTGAACAACACATCCATCGACGGCGCAGGTCTCTCGTGGCACGGCGAAGAAGATGGAAGCTCCCTTCCGATCATTGGATGCACCATCACCGACAATGCCGCACTCAATGTGGGTGGTGGCGTCCGCGGCGTCGCCGGCAGACCACCTGTGGCGTTCTATGACTCGACTGTCTGTGATAACACGCCCGACGAGTTTGACTCCCCCTGGCTGGATGAAGGCGGTAACACGCTCTGCATCTGCCCGGCCGATATCAACGGCAACGGGCTCGTGGACATCAATGACGTACTCGTCGTCGTCGCCCAATGGGATACGGACGGTCCGCAGGGCGACATCAATCGAGATGGTGTCGTCAACGTGCTCGACCTGCTGATCACCATTGATCTCTTCGGCCCGTGCGTGTTTGGATGATCCAGCCGCACGGTCCAGGTGGCTGACGGGCACCGTCTGCTCGTGCCTGTGGCGGCGCCGACCGCCCCCCGCAAAGGCAGACCGTGTGCACAGGCAGGCCGCATGTGTGGTCTCGCGGCGGCCATCGCGCGGCTGGAGCCTGCGTTTGGAGCTGCTGAGACCGGGCGGTGACGCGCCCATCGCCACTTTTTTTCAGAATCACGGGCGAACCACTGCCTTGATGTCGCATGAGGGGAGTGAGGGGCTCACTCCGTCCGGTTGGAGTGCGTGGCAGTTCTGCTCACGTGTTGGAAGGCCCGGTCGATCCGAGGGTTCTGTACGGGGATTGTGACATGACATCTCAAGACTTGACGTTGCGCTGCTGCGGTCTGGTTGCGGCGATGGGGCTCTACGCATCGGCACATGGAAACGCGCCGCCCGGCTCGGGCAGCGGGAGCGGGGCTGGGGCGGACGATCCCTGCCCAAGTTGCTTGGGCGATGTCGTCCCAGACGGCGTCGTCGAGTTCTCGGATCTGGCCGCCGTTGTGGCCGGGTTCGGCACCTTCAACCCGTGGCTCGATGTCGATCAAAGCGGCTCGGTCGACACGAATGACATCCTGAGCGTGTGCCGGTATTGGGGCCCCTGCCCGTAGCCCCACCCCGGTCTGGGCGGTGTTCCAGGCGCCGACACACACCGCGTTCAGTCCTTCGAGGCCATCATCTCCAGCATGTCCACACAGCGGGTGGCATAACCGGCCTCGTTGTCATACCAACTGACGATCTTGAAGAACCGGTCGTTGAGCTCGATGCCGGCACCCGCGTCGTAGATGCTGCTGTGACGGTCGCCAACGAAGTCACTGCTGACGACGGGATCGTCGGTGTAGCAAAGGACGCCACGCATCGGCCCATCGGCAGCAGCCTTCATGGCCGCGTTGATGTCCGCAAGGCTCGTCGCCTTCTCGGTTCGGAACGTGAGATCCACGCACGAAACGTCCGCAGTCGGGACTCGGAACGCCATGCCGGTCAGTCGCCCCTTCACCGCGGGAAGGCAGAGCGCCACGGCCTTTGCGGCGCCGGTGCTCGCGGGAATGATGTTCATGTAGGCGTTGCGGCCGCCCCGCATGTCCTTCTTGCTCGGACCATCCTGCGTCGGCTGGGTCGCGGTCGCGGCGTGCACGGTGGTCATGAGGCCCTCTTCGAGCCCGAAGGTGTCGAGCACGACCTTGGTGATCGGTGCCAGACAGTTCGTCGTACACGAGGCATTGGAGACAATGGTGTGGCGGTCCGGGTCGTAGCCGCTGCAATTCACCTTGTGAACAAAGGTTGGTATCTCATCGGGGGACTTGGTGGGTGCCGAGAGCAGCACCCGCTTGGCCCCGGCTTCAAGGTGCTTGGCCGCGCCATCCGCCGCCGTGAAAAACCCGGTCGATTCAAGCACATAGTCCACACCAAGATCGCCCCACCCAAGCGCGGCCGGGTCTCGCTCGCTCAGGCACTTGGTGCTGTGCGCGTCGCACACCAGTGATTCGCCCTCGGCACGGACACGATGATCGAATCGACCATGCATGGTGTCATACGACACGAGGTAGGCGAGATTGTCGGCGGGAACGAGATCGTTGATGGCAACCACGTCAAACGTGCCGCGGCGAACCGCCTCTCGGTACACGAGCCGTCCAATGCGTCCGAAACCGTTGATGCCAATGCGAATGGCCATGCGTCATGCTCCTGGCGGGATGGGGAGGGACTGGAAAAGGCCTGCATGCTAATGAAACTGAGACCGCTCGGTCAGGAATCGGGCCAGGGCGTATCGGGCACGCCGGCGGCTGCATTGGCAGCACGGGCCATGGCAAAGAGGAGATCGCTGCAGCGGTTGATCCAGCGCATGGCGGGTTCGGAAACACCGCCGGGATCGGTGCCGGAGAGCGTCACCAGCGCCCGCTCGCACCGCCTGGCCGCGTCCCGCGCCACGTGCAGCCTGGCAGCCAGTTCGCAACCGCCGGGCAGTACAAATCCGGTCAGAGGATCGTTGCCACGGTCGATGGCGTCGATCTGCGATTCCATCCAAGCGACATCCACATCGCTGATGCGGGACACCTTGTCCTGGTGGGCCGCGGTGTGGGGCGTTGCAAGGTCGGCCCCGAGCGTGAAGAGCGTTCGCTGGAGGTGTGCCAGCACCGTGGCCAGCACGGCCACGTCGCACGCCACGGCCGCAAGGCCCAGGGCCGCATTGAGCCCATCCGCCTCTCCATAGGCCCGCACCCTGGGGTGGTCCTTCGGCACACGTCCGCCCCCGAACAGCCCGGTGGTTCCGTCATCCCCTGTGCCTGTGTACAGCCGCATGGGTGGAGGATACGGCTGCGGTGGTCAATCCGCAGGTCGGAGTGGCATTGCCTCGGCGCTGCGGCCCAGATCCGCTTGGAGCTCCGGCCCTGGCCTGATACCGTCGGCACCATGCTCGTTTCCTCCCTGCTGGCGCTGAGTATCACGGCCACCACCCTGGCAACGCCACTTCGCTGGGTGCCGACCACGATTGAAACAGACGATGCCCGGTTGTATTGCCGCGCGATCGAAGGGGGAACCGTGACGGGGCAATGGCGGCAATGGACCGGAGAGACTTGGATCAAGTCCGTGTTCTTCTGGACCGAAGATGCCTTGACCGTCGTACCCGCCATCCATGACAGCTGTGAGGCCGTTGTGTTTGGCGGCGGGCAGGATATCGTCGCATATGGATTTGACACCGCCGAAGAACTCCTGATGCGGTTCGACCCCGACTCGATGACCCCGCTGGCATCGCTCGGCCAGGTGACATCGACCGCAGAACTCGTCAATGTCACCGATGACGGCATCATTGCGGGCAACCTGGCGGGCGGCGGCTTTGTGTGGACAGCGGACGCCGGTGTCACGCATCTGTCGGAAGGGCCATGGGATCTCGCGACCATCGCAGGCATCAACGACACCGTTGGCGCCGTGGGGACGATCGATCTGAACCACTCCATCGACGAGCACGCCTTTCAATACCTGCCGGCCGACGGAACCATGTTCGATCTCCATGGTGACTTCGAGGGACGCACCCGCGCCGTTGGCGTCGATGGGACGCACTTCATCCTGCTCATTCGCCAGCAGAACAACGGCCCGGTTGACTTCGTGCTCACCGATGGCGCTGCAGGAACGCTCGATCAGACCATTCACACGGTCGGGGGTGCGCCCGTCAATGCCCACGGCATCATCGGTCCCTGCGGACCGGTCGCCATGTCCTGGAACCAGCCATTCGAGCCGCCGAAGATCGGCATTCTTCAGGACGACAATTCGGTCGTCGTGCACGACGCGCCGCCCGGTGTGATTGGCGTCCAGTTACAGGGCGTCACACTGCTGGGCCTGGTATGGGGGAGATGGCTCGACGAGCAGTATCAGTTCCACCCATTCATCGCCGACCAACACACACCGCCGCAACCCATGACCCATGCGATCATCGGCTACCCCGCCATGTCGTTCTCTGGAATCACCGGTGCCAGCAGCTCGGATGCGCTGCTCTGGAGCTTTTCCGGCACGGCGTTTCAGCCCTCGCTCCATCTCACCAGGGCCGCGCCGGGCGATGTGGATGGTGATGGGACGGTCGATACTGACGACCTCCTCGCGGTGCTGTCGGCCTGGGGGCCGCACGAGGACGATGCGCTCTGCGGCCCGGACCTGACGCTCGATGGCGACGTCGGCGTCGACGATCTGCTCGCCGTGATCGACCATTGGCACTGACCGCGTGCTCAGACGCGGCAGGCTCAGGTGGACGGTGAAGACCGCTTGGCATACAGATCTCGAACGACCAGCCCCGTGCCGATCACGAACGCGACGCAGATCACCGTCATGATGCCAGGATGCAGTGTGATCCACGGCTCGGTGTAGAGATCCCATTTGGCGGTGATCTCGAAGCAGTTCCAGAGCACAATGACCGTCGGAATCGCGTATCGAATCGCCAGGCCCATCTCCTGAATCAGGAGAAGTCGGTAGAAGAGCCACAGCCCTCCGGCCAAACTGAGAAGCAGACAGGCAAAGGTCAGTGGGTGATGCACGCCCACGAGCTGCTCGTCGTACAACAGGAGCAGCAGCACGTAGAAGAACCACAGGATGGAGACTATCTCAAACGCGGTCCGTGGTCCGTAATTGAAAACGGTGCCGCTGGGCGATGGCCGCCGAATGAGGTGAAGCTTGCGTCGAAGCCAGATGAAGAGGTTGCAGCGCACACTCTCATGCAGCACCAGATACAGCACGAGCAGCAGCAGGAAACTCCACGTGTGCATCATCAGCCGATACTCACCCGCCGTGCCATTGACTTCCCCAATACCAAGCACGGTCGCCGCGTACAGCAGCCCGTACTCGACGGCACCCGTCCACAGCAACACGCCCGAAAAGGCGCCCAGGAAACTCTGCCAGGCCGATGAGCGTGACCACCGCGTGGGCAGGAGCAATGCAAGCCCAATCAGGAAGACCACCGTCGCGCCCCAGCCGAGGTGGTCTGGGATGAGCCGGCCCATCACCATCATGAGCGCGTGCCCAAGTGGCATCATCAAGAAGATCAGAACAAAGGCTTTGAGACCCGTCATGGCGCTGGGCTCCTCAGTCAGAAACGGGCATCGTATCGTTATTGCGACTTAGTCGCAACAAAAACCTCAACCGCTGGGGTGATCGGCAGCAGCCGTACCGCCCACGCCAGGAGACCGTCGATCCACTGGCACCCCTGGTGCCGACCGGCGCAGGCTCACCGGCAGGTGTACCGCGGCACACCCTCGAGCCTGTGGCGGCACATGCACAGCCTTCCTGCAAGCGCCGATCAGCCCTCGAGTGCAGCGACGCCTGAGACGATCTCTGTCAGCTCGGTCGTAATCTGGCCCTGCCGCGCTCGGTTGTAGGTTCGGCTGAGCGTGCGACCAAAGTCCTTGGCGTTGTCCGTCGCCGCCTTCATGGCGATCATCCGCATGACGTGCTCACTGACCGCCGCTTCCATGAACAACTGGAACAGCAGTGTCTTGACCGTCGTCGGGAGGAGCGTATCCAGCAGTTCCGCCGCCGTTGGCGTGAACTCGTAGACATCCGCGCGTCCGGATGTCTGCTCATCGGCCTCTGGCTGCGACATGGGAAGCAACTGCGTGATTTCAGGCGTCTGCTTCGAGACGCCGTGATATCGCATCGTCACGACTTGAATGGAATCGAACTCGCCGGCTTCATATCGGTCGAGATAGGACTGTGCCACAGCCTCGACATCCTCATACGTGGGCGCGTCGCCAATGGCGTGCGCCCGCGACACTTCAACGCCCTGAAACTTGAAGTATCCGACCGCCTTCTTCCCAGCCGTCTCGACCACGACATCCGTCTCACCAACGAGCGACTGGCGAAACTTGCCGGCGGTGCGAAGAACATTGGCGTTGTAAGCCCCACAGAGACCGCGGTCGGAACACACCACAAGCATCAGCACCTTCCCGGTGCGGTCCGGCGGTCCGTCGATAAGCGGCGAGGCGTAGTCCTCCGCGTTCGATGCAACCTGCCGGACCATCTCGTCGATCATCCGAGCGTACGGACGCGACTGCTCGGCCCGCTGGCCCGCGGCCGTGAACTTGGCCGTGGCGATCATCTGCATCGTCTTGGTGATCCGGCCGATCGTCTTGACCGCACCGATCCGATTCTTGATTTCGCGGAGTTGTGCCATGAGCCCCGCATGATAGTGAAGTCGCTGGTCAGAAGTGCTGGTCCGGAAGCCCCTCAGCCGGTCCAGTCGACGACGAGCCCGTCCCATGCCAGCGCCATGCCCTCCGGGAGCATCTCGTCCACCGTGGCATGCCTGATCTGATGCGCCATGTGGACGAACCACGTCCGCCTCGCCCCCAGCCCATAGGCCTCCCGGATCGCCTCGTCGGTGCTCAGGTGGGTCCCGTGCGGACGCTCCCTGAGCATGTCCAAGAAGAGCGTCTCAAGACCCTTCAGCCGCTCGCTGCTTTCAGGGGGGATTTCCGACACATCGGTACACCACGCCATGGGCAACGGCCAGTCCGGTCCGTCGTCTGCCTCGAATCGGAACCCCAGAATGGGCAGATTTCCGTGCATCAACCTGACCGGCTCGACACGGAGTCCGTACAGCTCGATCGGCTCGCCGGGCATGACTTCATGCGAGCACACGGCGGCGATGAACGAGTCGTTGACATTGTGCTGGGGATGAAAGATGTGCCGGTACACGCGATCCAGATGCTCGAGGGTCCGCTGCTCGGCCCAAATGTCGATCGGCGCCTGTTGGGCGATGTTGAACCTGCGAACCTCATCGAGCCCGAACGTGTGGTCCACATGATTGTGCGTGAAGAAAATGCCGTCGCACCGGGTGATTCCCGCGCGAAGCACCTGCTGGCGAAGATCGGGTGAGGCGTCAATCAAGATGGTCCTGGGATGCCCGCCTGGGTCGGTCCAGCACACCGCAGCGCTGGTACGAAGGCGCGTGTCCCGTGGATCATCTGAGGTGCACGTCTGGCAGTCGCAGGCAATCGCCGGAACACCGGCGCTGGTCCCTGAGCCGAGCACGATGCAGCGGACATCTGTAATCACGTGACGGCACCGATCAGGGCGTCCAAACACGCCCGCGACGCAGCTTCAGGGTCTGCGGCGGCGCAGATCGCCGAGCCAACGGCCACGCCACGTCCACCGGCGGCTGCCACAGCGGCGACCGCCTCCGCAGACAAGCCCCCGATCGCCAGATGCGGCTGCTCACCGATGACCGGAAGCACCTGGGCGAGCAGCGATTCCCCGGCCGCGGCCAGTTCGGGCTTGGTCGAGCTGGCGCAGATCGGCCCAATGCCCACATAGTCCGCGCCTGCTTCCACGGCGGCAGCGGCCTGGGCCGGCGAGTGCGTGCTCACACCAAGCCAGAGCCGACGCCCACACAGGCGGCGGGCTTCGTGCACAGGCAGGTCACCCTGCCCGAGATGCGCCCCGTCCGCCCGGGCCGCAAGCGCCAGGTCCACCCGATCGTTCACAATGACCGGCACGCCCCGGGGCTCGCACACGGCCTTGGCCGCTCGGGCCAGCCGAAGGATCTCGCAATCGGCGAGACCCTTCTCCCGAATCTGCACCGCGTCCGCCCCGCCGGCAATGGCTCCCCGAAGGGTCTCCTGCCACGACCTGCGGCACTGCGACTCCGTCAGGAGCACGCACAGCCGCCACTGCGGCGCCGGCCCGGCTCCAAGCCGCCGCTCGATGCTCGCCGCCAGGTCATAGGCCTGATACCGAAGCGATTCGATCGCCCCTGCCGCGGCCGGAGCCATGACTTTCGCCGCCTCCTCAAGTGTTCGCATCGCCTCGCAGGCGCGTATCCCGGCCGCGGCTGCCACATCCCCGGCTCCCCCGCGGTGAGACTCCGCGGCGGTTTGGTGGGTCGTGCCCACATCGGAGGACGTATCGCGGCTCCAGAGGGTGGCCCGATCGGGCCACGCCCCGCTCGCCACCGCCCGAAGCTCGTGCCTGAGGTGCTTGCATTGCCCGCACCGCGTTGCATCGGACAGCACGAACCTCGACAGATCCTCCAAGGTGCGGAGCCCTTCCCCAGCCCGATTGAGCGCAGCGTCGACCATTCGATCTAACGACATCCCGCCATGGTAGGCATTGCAGTGCTGCCCATTGTGCGGCCCGAACCCGGGTGTGGCCGATGGCCTGCAGCATGTACCGAACCATCCGAACCGGCTCGTCCCGCCGCGCCGTCACCGTGGCGGCCATCACTGCCGCAGCCAAACGGCTTCCCACTTCACTCAAAGCCCTCGACGCAGCCTGCGCGGGAGGGCTGGAAGCAGCCAGAAACCGTCCTGGATTCAAAGGAAAGGCCGGGTCCATCTCGGTCGGGAGTGATGCTGCGATTCTGGTCGGCCTTGGTGACGACACGCCAACCACCGCAAGCCTCCGGGTGCTTGGCGGCCGCCTGGTCCGAACGCTGCATGACATGGGCGCTTCCGCAGCCCGCCTCGAAGTCCCGGCGCACTTGAGTGGGCCGCTTGGCAAGAATCCAGGCGTCGCAGCACAGGCCATTGCGGAGGGCATGGTGCTCGCAAACTGGCGCCAGGAGACATGGCGGGGCGCGGCCGCAACGGGCGAGGAAGCCTCGGGCACACTCGTCCTCACGGCCGGCACCGGGGCCATACGAGGCGGCCTCCGCCGAGGCTGCGTGATGGCCGAAGGCTCCAACGAAGCGCGGCGGCTCGGATCGACACCTCCCAATATTGCCACGCCTGCGTGGATCGCCCGGCAAGCACGCGCCCTTGCCAAGCGCTCGGGCATGAAGTGTTTGGTCATTTCGGCGAGTAAGGCCCGCGAACTCGGAATGGGCGGTCTCACCGCAGTGGGGATGGGATCTTCACACGCCCCGTGCCTGGTTCACCTGACGTGGAAGCCGGCCTCCGCCCGCTCGGGCGGCCCGCGACTGGCGTTGGTGGGCAAGACCATCACCTATGACACCGGGGGATACTCGCTGAAGATCTCCAACGGCATGAAGGGCATGAAGTACGACATGTGCGGTGGGGCGGCCGTCCTCGGTGCCATGCAGGCCATCGCTGCCCTGAAGCTGCCCGTCGAAGTGCATGCGGTGCTCCCGTGCGCCGAAAACATGGTGTCGGAGCGGGCGTACAGACCTGACGACATCATCACCATGTACAACGGTGTGACGGTCGAGGTGACCAACACCGATGCCGAGGGCCGGCTCGTACTCGCCGACGCCCTGGCCTGGACGTGCAAGACCATCAAACCGACACACATCGTTGACATGGCTACGTTGACCGGTGGTGTGGTCGTGGCACTGGGGGAGTGGTGCGCCGGACTCTGGTCCCGCAGCGCCGACTTCCGATCGTTGATCGAAACGACGGGCGACCGTTGCGGAGAGCAGGTGTGGCGGCTTCCGCTCTGGAAGGAGCATCGAGCCTTCATGCGAGCGTCACATGCCGACATCTGGAACAGTGGCCCCAAGCGGGACGGGCACCCCATTCAGGGTGCCGCGTTCCTCTCGTACTTCGTCGATCCGGATACACCGTGGGCACACATCGACATCGCCGGGCCGGCAACCACCGATCAACCGACTGATCTTCACGAACCCGGGCCAACCGGATTCGGAGCGCGGCTGCTGGCCGAGATCGCCGCAGGCCTGACATCCTGATGACGTCCCTGGGGGGCGTTCAGACCGCCGCCAGCAAGGACTCAATTCGGTCGGGAATGATGCGCTGCAGTCGAGCGGCGACTTCGTCGTAGGTCTTCTGGCCCATCCCAATCGGATCGGGGATGCCTCCCTCAGGATCCAGCAGGTGCATTCGGCCGGCAGCCGCTGCGTCGTCGCCCGCCAGACGCTTGGCCGCGGCCAGGTGCGAGGCGGTCATACAGAGCACCAGATCGGCCTTCTTGAGCATCTCAGGCGTGACGGAGGTCGATCGACCGTCATGTTCGATCCCGATTCGCCGCAATGCCTCCGCCGTCTCGGCGGTGGGGGGGAGCCCGTCCATGGTCGCCACACCGGCGGATCCGAAGAAGAGATCGCTGGCCTGGCGCTCAAACTTCGACCGCGCAATCGCCTCGGCCATGGGGCTTCGGCAGGTGTTTCCGGTACACACAAAGAGGATGGTTCGCACGCGGCCATGATATGGAATCCTGACGGATCGGCCGATCGGACTTGCACCAACGGTCAGGATCGGATTGAATGCGCGACGACCCAGAGGAGGACCACTGGTGGAGTTCATACCTGCCGGCGAAGCAGCCGGAGTGATTTCGGACCACGGCATCGAATCCGAATCACCAGACGAAGACCATATCTATCTGCGCATGCGCGATGGAGACACGGCCCTTCACCATCATGTCGCGATCTCGGGAACGACGTGCTCGCCCCGCGAAGGCGCCACGGTGCATGAGATCGCGGCGGACAAGGTGGCTGACGTCATTGATCACCTGATGCACAAACTGCATCACTCGCAGATTCTGCTCATCCCGGTTGGGAAGTGGCGCAGCGTGTTTGACGTCGTCGCATTCAGCCTCGCCTCCAATGAGGAGTGGCAGCGAATCGACGCTGCCGCGACCGTCGAACTCAACTCCCGCGACCCACTGCTCGCCGACGCCGGCGATCTGCACTTGTTGTGTGACCTCGCCAAGGCACTCCTGGCCGACTCAGAGAAACCCGACCAAGGGCTCATGCTCATTTCAGTGGGGCAGCCGGTGGTTATGGAAATCGTTCCGACCGGTGGCGTCAGGCTCAGCTTTGGCAATCAGGCGATCGCTGACAAACTCGCCGAGGCCTACGCGGCCTAGATGATTCACTCCGAAAGACCCTGACATGCCACCCAGCGGACGAACAAAGGCCATCCAGGACCTGGTCGACAGGGGCACGGACGCGCTCGGTCGCTCGGCGTGGTTCGAGTCAGAACGTGTCCTTGAACGCGCCCTGTCGATGAGCGTCGGACGACATGACTACACGGGTATGGCCGAGATCATCGACGTGCTCGCGTCTGCACGGGCCGGCATTCGCAAAGAAGCGCTCGCGTCTCGAGCCGCGATCAAGATCATCGACGACGCCGTGACGGACACCATGGACATCGATCGGGGCCGATACCTCGTGCAACCCCCACTTGTCGGCGCAGACGCACGGCGACTTCGCCTGCTCGCAGTCGCACGAGAAGTGCCCACCGTTGTCGTGTGCCGGGAGCCGACCACCCAATTGGGCCTCATTCCCATCGTCGCCATCGGCCCACTGGGTGCCGTGCGAACACGTGTGCCCGCTCCAAAGGACCAGTCTCGCCCATCGGCAGGGTGGTTGCGAGAGGCGCTGCTACGCCTGGGAGATGCGGCAGTCGAGCGGATTGACCCGGCGATGGACCCGCAGCGGCGGCTGGACGTGCTCATCGGCCTTCTGGACACCGTGCCTGAAGACGACGGCCTGCACCGGGTTGCCATCGAAACCTGCCACGAAGCCGCCCAGGCAGCCGATACATAGGATGCGGTCATGAGTGAGGACGGGCAGGACATTTCGACACCGGAAGGCGGCATCGTCGCGCGGCTTGCGCCGTCGTTTCTGATTCGCAGTCTGGTGGTCGCCATCGTGTGTCTGGTCCTCGGCCTCTGGGGGATCTGGGACTACGTCGAAGTGATCCCCGCGCAGGAGCGACACTTCGCCCGGGCCGAGGTCACCCGCGTCTTCCTCCGCATCGCCGAACCCGTCTTGAGCGGTGAGCACACGGTCAACCAGGAACTCATCGACGAGTTCGTCGCAAAGGTGGTTGATGATCTTGAGGTCGAAGGCGGCCCGTCGGTCGCCGCCGACATCGAAGGGCTCCGCGCGTCGGTCGCGTCAGGCGGGCGAACCGCCATCGACGCGATGGCAGTCCTGCTGACCGAGCGTGTGCTCCCGGAAGCGGTGGCCGAAGTCGCAGGAGAGTCCAAGGGGGAAGGATCGGACCGCAGCAGATGGTTCGCAGCGGAGGCAGGCATGATCGCCGCTGTCCGCTCGCCGACGACAGGGCTGGGTGGGCCAAGTGACATCCTGAAGTCTGCTCGATTGGCTGCTGACAACCTGCTGGCCGCCTACGGCGAAGTTCAACAACCCTCGGCCTATGACCGGCCTGTGCAGTGGCTCTTCATCCTGTGTTTGCCCTTTGTGCCCTGGTACCTGTGGCAGGTAGCCACCAACATCAAGCGGCGCTTCGTCCTCAGCGACGATGGGGTTCTGACACTGCCCGGCGATGAGGTGTGGGCACCGGAGGATCTCGCGGACATTGACATGCATCGCTGGATGCGGGCAAGCAAGGCCTGGGTCGTCCATACCGACGGGCACCGGGTACTTCTGGACGACTATGTATTCAAGGGCATGTTCAGAATCGTCGGCGCTCTCGCGTCCAGAAAGTACCCCGGAGACTGGACCGTGGAGGCCAAACTGGTCAAGAAGGAGGCCGAAGACGCGGCTTCCAAGGCCGATGACGACTCCGAATCCAACTGAAAACGATGCCTCTGGACTCCCAACAAGTGGAGTCGACATGCACCACGCAGCACCTCAACCTGCACCTCACCGCGAACTGCTGCCCAATGGCCGCCTGCATGAGCCCGGTGTTCCCGAGGCTGATGCTCGCACCGCAACCCTGTGCCATGTCTTTGTGGCACTCGGTGGCTTGAGTGGATTCATGTTCATTGCCACGGTCGTGCTGTGGCTCAGCGGTCGGAATCAGAGTGGCTTCATCGACGACCATGGCCGCGAGGCCTGCAACTTCGCCATCTCCATGACGCTGTGGTCGATCATCCTGGCGATCTCGGTCATTGGGCTGCCATTCGCGTGGATCCCGTGGGTCTTCATGATCATCATGGCCATTCGTTCCGCCACCATCGCTTCCAACCGGGAGTATGTGCGGTACCCGATGACACTGCGAATTCTGTAGCGGCTCGCCGCGACGGCTACCATTGCGGCCATGCCGCTGCTCGAAGCCAAGGGTCTGATCAAGTCGTACACCGGCCGGCGTGTCGTCGATGGTGTGTCCTTTCACGTCAATCGCGGCGAGATCGTCGGCTTGCTCGGCCGCAATGGTGCAGGAAAGACGACTTCGTTTCGGATGGTGATCGGCATGATCACCCCTGAAGGCGGCAGCGTCCGGTTCGATGGGCGGGACGTCACGCGTGAGCCGATGTTTCGCCACGCCCGCCTTGGCATGGGCTACCTGAGCCAGGAGCCGAGTGTCTTCCAGCGAATGAGTGTCCGGGACAATCTGATGGCAATCCTTGAGACTCGAGATCTCTCCTCAGACCAGCAGCGTGAGCGATGCAACCAACTGATGGCTCAGTTTGGGTTGGAACACAAGGCTTCGGAAACCGCGCGGACCTGCTCGGGTGGTGAGCGGCGGAGACTGGAGATTGCGCGAGCGATGATCACCGAGCCGACCATGTTGCTGTTGGACGAACCATTTGCCGCGGTGGACCCACACACGGTCGAGGAACTTCAGCACGAGGTGTCAAAGCTCCGGGACGCGGGCATTTCCGTTCTTGTGACCGATCACAACGTGCAGCAGACGCTCCGCATCTGTGATCGCGCCTACATCATTCACCATGGCGCCAATCTGAGGGACGGTGATCCCAAGTCGATCATCAACGACCAGGCGGTTCGCGAGGCCTACCTGGCATCCACCTTCCGTGGCGATGAATTCGATTGAGTCCCCCTCAATTGCGTCCCCCCCTGCAGGTATGCTGCAACCAGACATGCACCGCCTCTGGCCCCTGATGCTGATTCTGCCCGTGCTCGCCTCGACGAGTTGTGTCCGCCGGACCATTCGCATCACGAGCGAGCCCACCGGCGCGCTGGTGTGGCTCAACCATCGCGAAGTCGGCCGGACGCCTGTGGATGTCGAATTCACCCACTATGGAACCTACGACCTCCTCCTCAAGAAGGACGGATATGAGCCGTTGATCGGGGCGATGCCGACCGGATACAGCCTCCACGGCACCCCGGGAATCGATCTGGCACTCGAAGTACTTCCCGTGCATACACACGATCTTGTGGAGTGGCACATTGAACTGGTCCCCCGGGACAACGACCGATCCGCACTGCTTGAGCGCGCCTCGGCCCTCCGGGCCGAAGCGGGT
>CAZSSV010000005.1:0-21655 GCA_964609425.1 uncultured Isosphaeraceae bacterium
AGTCTGTGTTGAGACCGAGAGAGGGATGCAAGGTTGCCAGATAGACGCCGTCCGCCGGGTCCGCCGCATTGGCGATGACGTTCTCGTGAAAGGAGTCCTGATCGTTGACCCACAAGATGGATGCGGGATCGTCGAGGTAGTTCATGAGCCGCCAGATCCAGCGCCGCCGCGCAATCTCCGGAATCTCGGTTCCATTCCAGACCTGCGGTGCCTCATGCGAGGGGAGCGGGCTGGCCAAGGCCGTTTGCCCGGGCACCAGTCGTCCGTCGTGCTCCAGACTCCACTGTCGCCACCCGGCGACGGTGCCTCGGGCGGCGGCCCGCTCACGTGCCGTCCGCGCCGCAGCCGACACGGAGGTGGCGGCGGGCACGAGCACGGCAGCGAGCACGCCCACAATCGTGACGACGACCATCAACTCGACCAGCGTGAAGCCGAGGCGGCCGGATCGGGGCGGTGTGGTGCGCGAGCACGTCATGGGGAATACTCCTGGGAGCGGCCAGCCGGAAATCGGATAAACAGAGGAAGTATAGTAACGCTCTTGCGAGGCAATCGCAATAAGGGTACCATCCCGGAGTCGTCAAGGAGGCGTCCCCCATGCTGCCGATGCTCGTCACACCCGCCCTGATGGTTCTGATGGCTGACCACGTCTTTGAGCCGCCAACGTTCGACCGCTGGAACTACGGGTTCAACACGGCTCCGGGGACGCGTGGCGTTGGATCGACCTTCAGCGCCTTCGGGAGCGGGTACACCTTCGACGACCGCGACGGCCAGGTGCTGCTTGGCTTCGCCACCGCGGAAGAGATTGAATCCGGCCTGCCTGCGTCCGCCTACCAGGTGGATTCGTGCACGGTGGAGATCATGCTTTCGAGCGATGACATTCCGTACGACCCGACGCCCGACGCTTGGCAGACGCATGTGCAGGGCGGACCTGCCGACCTTGATGTCGGCCGGCCCACAGTGATTTCCGGTGCCGCGTTCCGCGGCGGGTGGACGGCATGGACGTTTGGTGAGACCGGAGCGTTCGGTGATCCGATGAATGCGGGCGTGCGGAACTGTCACGCGATCGACTTCGATTCAGCCGGCAATGCGCGGGACATGTCCAACAACATCACGCAGGGCTTCGAGCCGTCTGTGTGGGGAGTGGCAACGGTTGATGGCGTGGCCCCAGGCGATGTGATTCCGGCGATGTCGGTCGCCACATTCAATCTGGATGTCTCCGACCCGGACATTCAGTGCTATCTCCGCCGGTCGTTGGCCGACGGACTCGTGGACGTCGTGATCACGAGTCTGCATCCGGGGTCCGGCGGACAAGCGAACTACCCCGATTGGGTTCTCAAGGAGAACCCGCTCGTCGATCTGGGCGCCGCTGCGGCGGCATCCCTTCGCCTCACGGTGGATGTCGTTCCATCGACGGGCGTCGGCGGAGACGTCACCGGCGACGGTGTCGTCAATGTGGAGGATCTACTGGCCGTGCTGGAGGGGTTCGGCCGGTGCCCCTGTTGCCGCGCGGATCTGGATGAATCGGGGGTGGTGGATGTCAATGACCTGCTGGCGGTGATCGCCGGTTGGGATGGAAACGGCTGACGTCGGTCGGCACTGGCGGGCCCACACCTCGGGCCGAGGAGAAGCGAACATGAAGTTCGGAATTGCGATGTTCACGGTACTCGTTGCGGGCGTTGGTTCAGCTGGGTACATCGCCGAAGAGGCGCCGGGCTGGCGCGGCGATGATGGCACCCACCTGTATCAGTGGGAGACGTTCACGTCGGCGTCGGCGGCGACAGGACCAAACTTTCCTGGCAACGAGCCCTTCCCCAGCGGCAACGCGCTGCTGTTCAATTTCGGGGAAGGCGCGGTCGTCAGTGGTGACGGCAACATCTACGGATTCGGCGGCTCGTTGAACATTCACGCCTACGCGTACACCGCGGCCGACACGCAGGCGGTCGTCGCCAACGTCTCGATGCACGGCACCGAGATGCTCTACGAGCAGGTCATGCTGGCCTGGACAGACGGCATCGAGGGTGGCGATCAGGGGATGGTGCAGGGCGCGATGTCGATCAACTACTGGGAAGAGGTCGAGTACGGACCAGGAAACATCGGCGCCATTGCCAACGTCAGTTGGTCCTTCGATCTCTCTGGGATCGGCGTGGACGTTCGCGAGATCGGGCTGTTGGTTGGTACGTCGGGTGCGCACTCCAGCCTGGACGCCCTCACGTTGGATGTGCTGGTCGGCGCGGTCCCGGCACCGGCGGGCATCGCCGTGCTTGGCGTCGCCGGGCTGATTGGAGCCCGCCGCCGGCGGGGTTCCTGAACAGCGGTCAGATGAAGACGACGCCGGCAGCAAAGGCCGCCGCCGCGGCCAGTGTGATCAGGATGGCCGCGGCGAGGGGCGAGATGCCGGCCGAGGCCTCGTCGTGAATGGCGTCCGTGCCTGAGGGTGGTGTCAGGACCGCCCGAAGGTCATCGCCCATGGCCCCGGCGGAGCGTTGGCGGTCCTGCCGGTCATGGCTGGTCGCCTGTCGGGCGATGCCGTTCAATCTGGCAACGAATGGGCCGTCCAGGTTGGTGGTCCAACCTGCAAGCATGGCACCGAGTTCGTAGACATCCATACGACCATCGATCGCCTGAGTCGCAAGGACGGGCCGCTCTGGCGCTCCGCCCAGGTCTCTGAACAGTTTCTCCGCCGAGCTCTCCGGAGTCGCGCGGGCCAGAATCGCCAGCAGGCCGGGGTCGTCCAGACGTGCCGCGCCGTCATCGGTGATGAGACAACGGGCAGCCGAGACGCTGCCGTGCACCAACCCATGAAAGTGGAGTTCCTGCACGGCGTCACACATCGAAACGAGCGACTCGACGCGGCGGCGCAGGTCCGTCGTAGACGGCGAAGGTCCCTCCGGCAACGGTGTCCCATCGATCTGCTCGATCAGAAAGAACGCTTCGGCCCCGCGTCCGAGATCGACCGTTCCGGCCTCGAGCACGCGCGGCAGTCCGGGGTGGTCCAACCGCAAGAGTGATTCCGCATGCAGGCCGACGCGGCGAGACTCGTCCACGGACAATCGCTGCCGTGCGAGCGAGAGGATGGCTGGCGGCCCGTCACCGCTGCGTCTGGTCGCCCACCGCTCGAAGATTCCGTCGTCCGGGAGCCGGCCATCGAGGCGGCACGTGCCGACCGTCCGTCCCGTGTCGGTGCGCAGATCGACCTGTTCGACATCACTTCTGCCGGAGATACGATGTGTGGTTCGGGTCTGCGTCAAAGCGTCCTCTGCGGACGAGTAGTGGTCCAGCAACTCGCGCACTTCAGCCTGGAGTGTTTCGTCTTCGCCGCACGCGGTCTCCACGTACGCAACCCGTGCTGCCGGCGGGCGGTCCATCGCCTCAGCGAAAATGACGTCGGCGCGTTGTTGATCTCGAGGAGCACTCACGCTCAGGCAACTCCGGCGTACGCCCTTCGCGGCCACGAAACGAGCCCGGTCCACGCGGAACCGGCCTTGTGGCGGACAGGGTTCGCGTCCTAGGGTACCTCCCACAGGCCCTGCGCGACAGCCTCGACGGATGAGGACTGCAAGGTGCGGCCAGGAGGGTGTTGCGTGGCGACCGGCCTTGTTTCAGAAGGTGTCCTTCGAAACCTGTCCCGCCGATCGGGTGGCGCGGCCTCCAACGCGGTCGTACTCGGGCTGCTGCTCGCCGCAGTCGGCCTGCTGATTCTGTACGGCAGGCAGGTGAGCGACGGGTATGTCCGCGAAGCGCCGGTCGAGTTGAGCCTTTCGGCCCTTCCGGCCTATGCCAGCCTGAGCTTGGCGCGGTGTCTCGCGGCGATGGTCCTCTCGCTTGCGTTTGCGCTCGTCTACGGATCGATCGCCGCGCACTCACGCCGCGGTGAGCGATTCATGATTCCGGCGCTGGATGTGCTCCAGACCATTCCTGTGCTGTCCTTTCTGCCCCCAGTGACACTGGCATTGATCGCGCTGGTGCCGGGAAGCGAGCTCGGGCTGGAGCTTGCATGCATCATCATGATTTTCACCGGGCAGGCCTGGAACATGGCCTTCGGCTTTTATCAGTCCATTCGAAGTGTGCCGCCGGCGCTCTATGAGGTGGCTGCCGTTCACCGGCTCGGGCCGCTGCGCACATTCCTCAAGATCGAACTTCCCGCTTCGACCATCGGCTTGATCTACAACTCGATGATGTCGTTTGCAGGTGGCTGGTTCTTCCTCACCACAATCGAGATGTTCACGCTCCAGAACCGCGACTTCCGGCTCCCGGGAATCGGATCGTGGCTCGCGATGGCTCAACAGCAGCACCGTTGGGGGCTGGTGGTCGTGGGAAGCCTGGTCCTGATCGTCCTGATCGTCGGCACCGACCAATTGCTGTTTCGGCCGCTTCTGTGCTGGGCGCAGCGTTTCAAGGTTGAAGAGCAGGGTTCGCAGGTGCCGGCGAGGTCGTGGGTGGTCGCTCTCTGGAAGCGTTCGACACTCGTTCGATCGTGGCGCCGCCGACATGCCAGGCGGACGAGGCGAGCACTGGAGGTGCACAGTGGACCGCCACGAGCCAGACCCCTGCGACGGGCACGCCGACCCGGGCCGTGGCGGGTCATGGTGCAGATCGGTCTGGCTGCCTTTGGTCTTGCAGGCCTGGCCGCGCTGGTGTGGCTGGTCTCACCGCTTCCGTGGATCGGTGCGGCAGAGCGCAGTGGGTGGGTCGATGTCGGCCTTGGGCTGGCGGCGTCGTTCGGCCGCGTCATGGCGGTGCTGGTTATTGGCTCGTTGTGGGCCATTCCAGTTGGCTTGGCGATCGGCCGGTCCGCCAGGCTTCGCGCACTTCTCGGCCCGGTGGTGCAGGTCGTGGCGTCGTATCCATCGCCCGCTTACTTCGTGGTGCTCACGGTGGCGCTCACGTCACTGGGCATGCCCTTCTGGATGACGGCCGCCCTGCTCATGCTCATGGGAAGTCAGTGGTACATCCTCTTCAATGCCATGAGTGGCGCGATGGCGATCCCCGCTGAACTGACCGAAGTGTCAACCGCCTACAGGCTCTCACGCTGGCGGAGGTTGTGGCGGGTCGATCTGCCGGCCATGTTCCCGGCGCTCGTGACCGGGTGGGTCACGGCGGCGGGGGGAGCTTGGAACACGACCATCGTGGCCGAGTACATCCAGACCGGCTCAGAGCCTTCCGATGTCTTGACGACCGTTGGAGTTGGCGAACTCATCGCCTCGGCGACTGACAGGGGCGACTTTGCGCTCCTCGCGGCGAGCACGCTGAGCCTCGCTGTGTTTATCGTGATCTTCAACCGGCTGGTCTGGAACAGGCTGTACCGTCTGTGCAGTACGCGGTTCAATCTCCAGACATGAGGATGATGGTGTGACGAACGGGCGCGTACCTCCGATCTGTGCAGCATCGAGTTTGACTGTGCGCTTTGGCGACCCGCCGCAGGAGGTGTTGTCAGACATCGATCTGGAGGTACGCGCGGGTGAGACGTTGGCCATTCTGGGCCCGAGCGGATGTGGCAAGAGCACGCTCCTGCGAGCACTGTGCGGGTTGATCCCGCCGAGCGAGGGGTGCGTCACGGCCAACGGAGCATCGCTCAGCGGTGTGCACGAGGGTGTGGCCATCGTGTTTCAGAACTTTGCGCTGCTCCCGTGGTTGACGGTGTACGACAACGTGGCAATCGGCGTCAACGGGTTGAACCTTGACCAGACGCTCGCCCGCACCCGGCTGGAGGCATGTATCGAACTGGTCGGGCTGGACGGGTTCGAGACTGCCTACCCGAAGGAACTCTCCGGGGGAATGAAGCAACGCGTCGGTATCGCCCGGGCGCTCGCGCGGAGTCCGCAGCTCCTGTGCATGGACGAGCCATTCAGCGCGTTGGACGTCTTCACCGCGGAAACGCTCCGGAGTGAGGTGTACAGACTCTGCCGCCGTGCAGACGCGACGGACGCCGACACGGATGCCGTGACCGGCCTGCATAGCGTTTTGATCATCACACACATCATCGAGGAGGCGGTGTTCCTTGCGGATCGCATCATCGTCATGTCGGCCCGCCCGGGCGCCGTGCAGTGTGAGATTGAAAACACGGTGCCGCACCCAAGGGAGTACCACGACCCCGAGTTTGAAGCGATGGTCCGAAGGCTGCACGCTGCCATTGTCGCGGGCGAGGATCTGGACCAGACCGATCATGTTGTTGCGAGCCGTGATCGATTCGAGGTTCTGCCGGAGGTGACGATGGCAGAGGTCATTGGCGTGGTGGAAGTGCTGCACGATCACGGCGACGCGATGGACCTGTTTGAACTGGATGAGGAAACAGAAGAGGAACTCGGACGCTTGCTCGGTCTGGTCAAGGCAGGAGAGATGCTTGATCTGGTGGATAGCCGTGGCGAGCGCGTGTTCGTGACGGAGACCGGCCGGCGACTTCGAACCTCTGAAGTGGCTGCTCGCAAGCGGCTGCTGGCTGGCCAGTTGCAGCGATTGACCATCGTCCGATTTGTCCTTGAGGCGGTGCGGGCCCATGGCGAGGACGGGCTGGACCGCGCCGACTTGGAGGCTGCCATCGCTGGCAGGCAACCCCGGGCCGGCGCCAGCTTGGACACGCTCGTGGGGTGGGCCCGCTATGCGGAACTGCTCGACTTTGATGCCTCCGAGGGGCTTGTCCTGCCTGGAGAGGCCATCGAGGCTGGCGCAGAGGGCCGATCTGCCTGAATCGGTGGGCTTTTCCGGGCGTTTTTCCTGTTTTCTGCGGCCCCGTCCGCGGTTGCTTGCGAACATTTCACGCTTCACCTCAGATCTGGTCCAGACCGCAGGACCGGACGTCGGAAGGGGTTGAGTAGCCATCCGTCGGGGATGGTGGGTGACCGCAGCCAAATGCGGAGCATTCTTGGAGGGTGCACGACCAGGTGGCCGATCTGCCCGCCTGCTGGTTTGCTCGCCGGGAACGGCCTTTGGAGTGCGTGATGTGCTGCGGGTGTTGAAACCATATCTCGTTGTGATGTCACTGTTTGCGACATCTTTGGCGGCGGCGGATGTCATTCGCGTGCCCGAGGATGTGCTCTCGGTGCAGCACGCCATCGACTCGGCCAAGGCTGGAGACGTGGTGGACATCGGCCCCGGCCGCTGGCGGGAGGCCATCGACCTCAAGGGCAAGTCCATTCTTCTGCGTGGTCGAGCGGGGGCCGAGAAGACGATCATCGACGCGACGTCAAGGTCGGACAGCGTGGTCCGTTGCCTGACCGCCGAGGGCCCTGGCACCGTTCTGGAAGGTTTGACCTTCACGGGCGGAACGGGGCACCGCGGACTCCGTGGTCGCGACACCGAACTTGGCGGTGGATTGATCGCGGTCGGCGCGTCTCCAACCATCCGCAACTGCGTGTTGACCGGCAACACCGTGACACACAACGGTGGTGGTGCCTATTGCGGGCCCGGCGCGAACGTGCGTTTCGAGAATTGCCGAATCACCGGCAATGCGGCCGAGAAGGGCGGAGGGGTGCTGAGCGTCGCCAGTCGACCTGTCATGGTGGATTGCACGTTCGAGTCGAACGCTGCCAGTTACTGCGGCGGTGGCCTGTTCGCGGCCAAGGGAAGCGCTCCGGTCTTGCGAGGCTGCACATTCGTGACCAACACCGCTGCTTATCAAGGTGGCGGCGCATGTTCATTGGATTCAAGCGGTGAGATTCTCGCATCAACCTTCGAGCGAAATCGCGCTGGCTCACACGGCGGCGCGGTGTACTTCGGCTTCAGGACGTCCATGACGGCCTCCAGTTGCGACTTCAAGACCGCCACCGACACCGTGGATGGGCTCGATGTCGTCGCGCGGGCCGACGCGCGACGTGGCGCGTGCGACTTGGGCGGCGGTATCTGTGTGGAGTCCGAACAAGCGGACTGCGAAGCGGCCGGTGGCGTGTTCCGAGGCCCGAGTACCCGCTGTGCCCAGCCCGACGCCGTCCAACAGGCCCGACGTGGCGGTGATCTGGACCAGGACGGGCGAATCGATCGCCGCGACCTGGCCATCCTCATGCTGCTCTGGAGATAGGCCCCTCAGACGACGAGTTGCTCGATCAATGTCGGGATGTCTGTCATCGGCAGGCGTTGGGGTAGGTCCATCGGCTCGCTGCACCACAAGAGCGGGTCCAGATCGGCGTCCGTTCGTCCGTGGCTTCCCCGGACGAGCGAACTGTCAAGCGGGATGATGTCCATCAGGGTTCGAAAGCCGAGCCGACGTCTTAGCAGTCGCTGAGCGACGGCCAACCTGGGGAACCGGATCGTGGGGTCGATGAAGAGCTCACGCGGGTCGTATCCCGGCTTGCGGTGAATGTCCACGGTCCGCTGCCAATCGGGAGCCCGTGCGGGATCCTCCCACCAGTCGTGGCTGAACCACCTGTCAGGCGAGGCAACGAGAATGAGATTGCCCGAGCGGGGGTGGCGCAGACCTGCCTCGTCGATGGCGTCTCCGTACAGAACGCGGTCAACACCGTCGAGCGCGGCGAGCGGACCAGCCAACGACTCAGGATCATCACTCGAGTAGACATGGGCAATCTGATGGTCCGCGACTGCAAAGGCCCTGCTGCTTCCGGCATCGAGCAGTTCACGGCCCATCTCGGTGCGCACGGCCAGCAGTCCGAGGGATCGAAGCAGTCTGTTCGGCGAAGAATCGCCTTGGACCGATGAAATGCCGTACTCGTTGACCACCAGCACACGCCGACCCGTACGCATCAGGTCTTCGATGAGGTCTGCGGCGACGTCGTCCAGCAACCTTCGCTCCACCGCCATGTCCGGGTGATCCGGACCCAACTTCTGCAGTCCGTAGTCCAGATGGGGCAGGTAGGCCATGAGCAGGGTCGGATCCACTTCGCGGTCTACGTGACGAACCGCGTCTGCGATCCATCGCGAACTGGTAATGTCGGCGGCGGGCCCCCAGAATCGAAAGAGTGGAAACGGGCCCAGCTTCGACTGGAGTGTGGTGCGCAGTTCAGCGGGCTTCGTCCAGACGTCCGGGATCTTGCGGCCGTCGGCCGGGTACATCGGCCGCGGTGTGATCGTCGCGTCCACGCCAGCGTACATCGCAAACCACCAGAAGCAGTTGGCCACGGTGATGCGATCATCCAGACGCTTCAGCCTCGCATGAATCTGCTCACCGTGTACCAGGTGATTGGACTGCAGCCAGAACCTGATCGAGGCCGTGTCGCGGTCGTACCACCCGTTGCCGACGATGCCGTGGTGGCAAGGACGGGTTCCTGTCGACATCGTGGACTGGCTGACACACGTGACAGCCGGAAACGGCGGCTGCAGTCTGGTTCGCCCACCACTGGACATCAACGCCGACAGCCGAGGCATGTCCGTGAGTTGCTCGTCGGTTAGCGCGACGAGGTTGATGACCGCGGTGCGGTGGGGCATGTGCTCAGGTTCCTCCACCGACCCGCTGCGCGCCAAGGGCGGCGGCAGCGCAGATCATCGAGAATGCGGACCAACCCGGCAGCCCTGCTGCAAGCAGCATTCCGGCGTCGAGCACGCCGAAGCCGGCGATCGCCCAGCACACCGCTTGGCCGTGTGCGCCCGACCGCAATCGGCGGACAACGGATGGAATCCACGCGACGCACACGATGAGCAGGCCGGCTGCCGCCGCGGCGAGATCGCCCTGTGGGGACACAGCGGCGACTGCGGGCACGCCGATCGCGCCGCAACCGAGCCACACCGGGCCAGTGCGGGTTCGCGGTTCACCACCTCGCTCGCCGCGCCCAAGGAGCGTGACGCCCACCGTCCACGCCCCCACGCTGAGGGCTGCGAGCCACACGGTCGGGGGCATCGCGGGCACGAGCACGGCGGCTGTGATGACGGGCACCAGGATTCGGCACATCGCCATCAGGGCGGCGGCGAGCCATGCCCAGGCCCGATGCGTCCACTGGTACAGCGACACGCACGCGGCGAGCAGGATGCTCGCAGGCATCACAAGCGCGTTCGCCGACGCCGGCAACGCGAGCAGGCACCAGCCGGCAACAAGCAGTGTCAGGCCGACGGCCATGGCCGTGGACGCTGCGATCTGGCCGGCTGCGACGGGTCGGTCCGAGGCGTTGGCGCGATCGAAGTGCACGTCGAAGGCGTCGTTCATCGCCATGCCCGCGAGGTACATGCATGTGACGCCGCCGAACACCATGGCCAGCGAGGTCGCTCCGATGGTGGTCGCGCCAGAAAGGCCCGCGCCGAGCGCCATGTTGGACCAGACCGTTGGGAGGTTGGCTGCTCGAAGCGTGGCGTACCAGTCTCGGATGAGGCTCATGGGTGGACGCTCGCTGAGACGGCCGAGGCCCAGCGGAGCTCACCCGCGATGTCTTCGGCCAGCGTGGACGCGCGAAGTTCGGGCGCGAGCACCGACCATGCGTACGTTTCAATCTCAGCAGCCGGAGGGTCTGGCAGTCCGGCGGTCGCCTGAAGGAGACTCCGGATGTATGGTTGGGTGGTCTGCAGTCGACCAATTCGCTCGCGGTGAACGGGTACATGCAGGTGGCATCTCCAGACGCCGTGACATTCCTCCGCATCGTTGATGTCGGTGAACAGCACAAGTTTCTCATCTGCCAGACAGGAAGTCTGGTGTAACCACCGCGGTTCGGCAAGCGGGTGGAAGTCGGCTGCGGACTCGGCCTGCGGGCACGATGAGAGTTGAATCCTCCCAACCCGAATGCCGGCGTCGGTGAGCGTCTTGACGGCGCTTTGAGGCGACTCGTGCATCACGGCGAGATGGCATGCGTCCAGGCAGGCCCGGAGGGCCCCAGCTTCGGCCCACCGAGCCAGGCTTGAACCCTCAATGAATGCGGCGAGTTCGCGGGCGGTCCCGATGACGCACCCCGGTTCGGGCTCAATGGCCAGATGCAGTTCAACGCCTCCGGAGGCTGAGAACTGGGAGATTGCATCGCAGGCGTGGGCGAGTTCGGCCGCGGCGGCACGGTGATCGATCTCGTCCTGGCCCCAGCCGATGGGGACCGTCGTGAGGCCGACGCGTGAGCCGGCTGGAACGAGTGAGCACAAGGCCTCTGCAGCGGCGATGGTGTAGTTGGTTCGGGCGGGGTCGCCCCATGGAGGACGGTACACGTCCTGCTTGACGACGGCCGCGTGGAAGGCGTCACACGGAAACGCATTCAGGCCGAGCACGGGTGTTGCCGTGTGTTGCAGAAGCGTTCTGAGCGGTGCCAGATCCTCCTGCAGCATCGACGCTGAAAGCCACAATCCGACCGGTGTGCCGGTTGGAAGGCGTGGGACAACCACGGAGAGGTCGGCGCACAACGCATCGACGGATGTGGCTGACAGTACGTTCGAGCACCACCCGATGCCCGGCACGTCAGCGAGCGATCCGAAAGTTCGGCGAGCGTCCCAGGAAGGCGATGGGATTCTCAAAGGTGACCTTCCTGATGACGTCGGGGGAGTGGCGGCGGCGGGCCATCTCCATGCGGGCCTTGGGTACGGCCAGCGGGTCCGAGTCACCCCAGTCGCCGGCCGAGTTCATCCAGATTCGGTCCGTACCCCATCGTTCCAGAATGTCCACGGCGCGTTGGGGCGTGCACTTCGTGTCGGGGTACAGGGTCATACCCGCCCAGAAACCTCGGTCGAGTACGGCACCCACCGTGTGTTCTTCCACGTGGTCGATGAGCACGCGGTCGGGGTCGAGACCCGCGTTGTCAACCGCGTCCATGATGAGCATCGTGCCTTTGTACTTGTCTTCGAGATGGGGCGTGTGCACCAGCACCAGGGTGCCCTGTGACTTGGCCAGTGCCAGATGGGCTTCCAGCACGTGCAGTTCATTCTTGCTGTTCTTGTTGAGGCCAATCTCGCCGATCCCGAGCACGTTCTCTCCATCAAGAAAGTCGGGAATGACCGACATCACCTCTTTGGCGAAGCCGACGTCCTCGGCTTCCTTGGGATTGATGCAGAGCCAGCAGTGATGCTGAATGCCGTACCGGGCCGCCCGCTTGGGCTCCGTGTCCGTCAATTGCCGGTAGTAGTCTCGAAACCCGTCAACGCTGCAGCGGTCAAAGCCTGCCCAGAATGCCGGTTCTGTGATGGCGACGCACCCCGCCTGCGCCATGCGGAGGTAGTCGTCGGTCGTTCGGGAAACCATATGAATGTGGGGATCGATGTAACTCACGTCTGGCCCTCGGGGAGCGGGGCACCGAATGCTCCCTGCATCGGTGCTGCGTCGATTGGCGTCGAGGACGGATCACTCAGACGCATCTGAATTCTTCTGACGCGGTCCCCTTCACCGTCGATCAGACATGCGACGGCCTCTCGCAATGCGAGCATCCTGAAGTCTTCCTCGCCCGGTTCTGCCCGGTCCAGACGGTCGAGCAGGGCCGCGATGTCGAGGACTTTGGCGCGATGCTCCAGAAAGTAGGCATCGACAATCTCCGCGCGCGTCAGGGAGCAGGAGGAATCAGGTGTCATGACGCGGCATCCTACCCGGCTCGCGCGGCACGCTCTGCGCCCCGTTGGCGTACGAGCCGAATGGCTTGCCGCATGGCGGATGCGTCGATCTCACTGACTTCATGACGCTGTCCCGGCTCCGACACCATGGTGATGGCGAGATCGCCTCCGAGGTGTTCGCGAAAGCGCTCAATACCTTCGAGCAGCCGTTCTTCATCACCCAGCGCATCGCACGTGAGCGGAAACCCAACAGCCTCCAGGCAGTCCGCAGCGCGGCTGGCGAGGTCCGCGCGGCCGCCGAGCCGAAGGGCCGAGTACTGAAGGTCGATCAACAGCCCGATCGCGACGGCATCGCCATGCGAGAGGCGGAACCCGGTCATCTGCTCGAGCTGGTGGGCGGACCAGTGACCAAAGTCCAGTGGACGGGCCCGCTCGGTTTCGAATGGGTCACCTCCCTGGACGATGTGCGCCACGTGCAGGTCGGCCGTTCTCGTCACGATGCGTTCCATGACATCCAGGTCTCGGGCCCGTAAGGCGGTCGCGGTTCGCTCGACTTCGATCAGCAGATCTGGATCCTTGAGCAGGGCGACCTTGACGGTTTCACTCAGCCCCGCACGCCAGTGCTGCGGTGGGAGGCTCTGCAACAAGAGTGTGTCATTGACGACCGCGGCCGGCGGCGCGAACGCGCCGACGAGGTTCTTGGCGCCAAATGCGTTGAGGCCATTCTTGACACCGACGCCCGCGTCAGCCTGCGCCAAGCTCGTGGACGGAATTCGAATGAGTCGTACACCGCGATGGGCGGATGCTGCCGCAAACCCGACCGCGTCGAGCACGGCGCCGCCGCCGGCGACCAGCACCCAGGAACGCCTGCAGATGTGCCGCTCGTGGATGGCGCGGACGACCTGGTCAAAGACGCTTCGATCATTCTTCGCCTGCTCGCCGCCCGGAACGATGAGCGGAGCACCTGCAACCTCGAGCGTCCCGGCGTGTTGCCTGGACCACGCAATGGCCTGCTCGAAAACGGCCGGATTGGCCTCCGCCAGCCCTTCGTCCAGAACGATCAGGACACGACTCGGCCGCCCGGGCTCGGCCATCAGACCGGCCAGCCCGGTGCCCTCGGCCGTGAACGCCCCGCGGCAGGTGAGGACGCGGTGCGGCCACGAAACCGTGATGTGTCCACTGGACTCGAGTTCCCGCACGGCGTGCTCCGTTCCCTCCCGTACCGGCCCTCATGATACGGCTCGTCGTCACAGAGGCTTCCATCGATTCCCGAATCGGTTGAGGATGCCGATACGCTGGGAGGGGAAGGAGCCCCCCATGAACACTCTGGAAGCCCGAGTAGCGAGAATCGAGCGAAGGTCGAGGCGACGGCTCGCACTCATGGCGGCGGGCTGTGTCGCCGCCGGGGCGTGGCTGGGCGCCGCGGGCGACCCGACAGACCGCCATCTCATGGCTTCGAGCCTCGTCATCGTCGACGCATCTGGTCGGCCGGTGATCGATCTGTCGGTCGGCGCGGACGGCGCTGGACGCTTTCACCTGAGGGATTCCGGCGGCGTCGCAGAGGTTGTGTTGAGCGGCGGGACCGGCGGCGGCAGACTTGATGTCTTTGCCGCCGATGGCGGGCGGGTCGCCAGGCTCGGCGGATCACCATCGGGAGACGGCATGCTCCTTCTGTCAGATGCGACGGGCGAGCCGCTCATGCGGGTCGGTCGATGGGCCATTGGAGAACAGCCTGCCGTCTGGAAGGCGCCTCTCAGCGGGCCTGCCACGCCTTGAGTCCGGCTTGAAGGATTGACACGCACCTCGTGAGCACGTCTTCCTTCACGCAATACGCCATGCGAACTTCATTGACTCCCAGCCCGGGCGTGCGATAGAAGCCGGCAAGCGGCGCGAGGCACACCGTCTCACCATCGAGTTCAAACTCTCCGACGAGCCAGGTGCAGAACGCGTCGGCATCGTCGATGGGCAGCGGGATCGCCAGATAGAACGCGCCTTGGGGCATGGGGACATCGAGCCCGATTCCGCGCAGCCCTTCGACGAGGACATTTCGTCTGTTCTGATACTCGGCACTGACTTCTCTGAACCATGACTCCGGCACGTCCAGGGCTGCCTTGACCGCGTACTGATCGACGGTGGCCGGGGACAGGCGAGCCTGGCCAAAGCGAAGCGCAGCCTCTCGAACCTCCGCATTTCTGGTGACCAGCCAGCCCATCCTCGCGCCACATGCGCTGTAGCGTTTCGACACCGAGTCGATGACGATGGCATACTCGTCGGCGATCGGCTGGTCGAGCAGGGATGCGGCACGCGTACCTGCAGGGACGTCATAGACGAAGTCGCGGTAGACCTCATCGCAGATGAAGAAGATGTCCCGCTCGGCGCAAATCGAGGCGATGCGTGCCAGCTCTTCCGCGGAGAGCACGGTGCCGGTCGGGTTCCCAGGCGTTGGCAGAACAAGCGCACGGGTGCGGCCCGTGATGGCGGCTGCGATGGCGTCCGGATGAATGGCAAACCCGTCTTCAGCGGAGAGCGTGACCGGGGATACTTCGACACCCAGCAGGTGGCTGAAGCCGGCGTAGTTGGTGTAGTAGGGCTCACACACGAGAATCTCGTCGCCGGGATCCGCAACGCATGCGATCGCGAACATGAGGGCCTCTGAGCCACCCGTGGTCACCACGATGTCGTCGGCTTCGATCGGGCGGCTCACGCCGCCAGCACGCGTGTACCACGCGGCGAGCGCATCTCGGAGATCAGGAAACCCGTCACTGGGCGCGTAGGCGAGCACGTCGTCGTGGAAATCCCGGTAGGCCTGGATCATCTGTGGGGGGGTGGCGATGTCCGGTTGCCCGATGTTGAGGGCATGCACGGTCGTTCCGCGATCGGCCGTGGCGCGCGCGATGCCCGCGAGGGCCCGAATGGGCGAGGCCGGGGCTTCCGAACCGCGACGGGAGAGGGTGCAGGTGGACATGTGGGCCTCCAGATGGTCGCCTTCGAGGATTCCGGTCCTGACTCCGGCGGGCTGCGATGGTAGCAGGCGGCTCAACCGCCCTTCGTGGCCCGAACCTATACTCCCCGTCCGGCCGCCGGGCCCGTGCATCGGAGCACTCCCGGATGATCATGCCGCTCAGGAGAGGTTGACCCATGCTTGCTCGTTCCGTTACTGCCTTGATGCTGCTCGGTTCACTTTCACTGGCCTCCACCGCTTCGGCGCAGGGTGCATCCACCGGCGACTCCGTGGTCGACCCTGCCGTGAAGTTGCGGGCGCTCGAAACCATGAACAGCGCCGCGAGCAGCAAGCTTGCCGATGCGCTCAAGCACGAGGCCGAGCTTCGTGACTACGCCAAGTCGCAGGGACTGAGCGAAGACTGTGGTGGTTCGCCCGAGACGAGCGGCGGGCACGACATGGCCATGGGATTCGAGCAGGCACTTCAGGTTGCCATCGATCATGAACAGTCGGCTCCATCCGGACATGACACCACAGCGACGTCGGGGGAAATCAGGGCATACACCACGCTGGCTCGATCGACTTGGGACAAGTTGCAGTCTGCGATGGCCAATGTCGAGCACCTCAGCGACTGCCTGCATGAGTCTGACAAGTTCAACGACTACGTCTCCTGGTCGGGCCAGCAGCAGACTGCCCACCAGAAGGAGATGGAAGCTCGAAATGCCGACGTGTCGAAGCAGCGAGGCCAGGAGAAGGCCGAGGTCGAGCAGAAAGAGCAATCGCAGTACGAGGCGTTCAAGGCCGCTCAAAAGGCGCAGCACGAGCAGTTCCTGAAGCAGTCCTGGACGAAGTACAAGTTCGATCAGCAGAACGATCTCAAGGCCTACAAGTACCGGACCGAGTACGGGCCGAATTCCTACTACAACACCTATGCCGGAAGCATCTACGGTGGTGGTGGCTACGGCGGCTACGGGTACTGATAACCGGCCCGCCCGGGGCGTTCAGGTCAGGACGGGTCTTTGAGCCGCTCGATCTCGGCGTAGGCGTTGTGCGAGTGGATCGATTCGAAGTTCTCGCTGTGAATGCGATACCAGTCAATACGTTCTTCGGCGTCCAGCGTGTGAGCGAGGTCGCGGACGATGTCTTCGACAAACTTGGGGTTCTCGAACGCCTGTTCCGTGACGACCTTCTCGTCTGCTCTCTTGAGCACGCTGTAGACCGGACAGCTCGCTGCTGATTCGATGAACTCGACGAGTTCTTCAATCCAGACCATGGCGCTCATTCGAATGTCTGCTGTGATCAGGCATCGCTGGTTGTGCGCGCCGTAGGCGGAGATCTCCTTGGAGCATGGGCACAGGCTGGTCGCGGGCGCGGCGACCCCGAGCACGAAGGTGTCGCCTTCGCTGGACGAGTCACACGTCATGCGAACCGAGTAATCCATCAGGCCCAGGCGGCCCGTCGCGGGCGCGGCCTTCTCGATGAAGTACGTGAACGCCATTTCGACGTGGGATCGCTCCGAGTCCAGCGTCGATCGCAACTGATGGCAAAGATCGACAATCCGATTGGGTGTCATCCCCGCCCGGTAGTCGTTCAGAAGCTCCAGAAAGCGGCTCATGTGCGTGCCCTTGCGGTCTTCGGGCAGTGAGACGTACATGTTGAAGGTCGCATCGACCGCTTCGTGGCCACCGGTCCGCGTCGCGACCGTGACTGGATACCGAATGGCCTTGACGCCGACGCGGTCGATGGCAACCTTTCGGCCATCGGCGCGGCCTTGGACATCAGGGATGCTCTGGGAGTGGGTCGACTGGTTGGCGGGTGGTTGCATCATGCGTGTCATCGTTCGGGGGTCCGGTGGCCGAGGGACGGAATGGCGGGTCGGAGCGCGACCTCCAGACCGGCCATGGTATCGGGAAGGCGGCCCTTCCCATACCG
This sequence comes from uncultured Isosphaeraceae bacterium, assembly GCA_964609425.1. Taxonomy (GTDB): domain Bacteria; phylum Planctomycetota; class Phycisphaerae; order Phycisphaerales; family SM1A02; genus UBA12567. Next base: position 17,261 of record CAZSSV010000005.1, read on the forward strand.
CCGGGTTCACCGATCAGGAAGGGCCGGCGGCTCCCACGGTGGGGCGGCGGCTCGGTTGTGTTGGCGGGAAGGCGGCGTGAGCGCCACCACGATGCCGTCCTGATCGAACCAGACGGTCCAGACTGTGGCTGCGGGCGGCTGCTCGGGCATGGCCGCGTGCGTGGCCAGCGTGCTCAGCGTGTCTCCCCAGTGCCAGCGCGACGCCCAGTTCGCGTCCCCGCTGCCTTCCGGGGCATCCACGCGGGAGGTTGGGCGGCCGAGGTGATTCACGACCTCCGCGGACGTCATTCCCGGGCGAATGGTGTCGAAGTGGGCTGGTTGCGGAGCGCGGCAGCCCCCCAGCGCAAGCGTGGCGGCTGCCGTGAGGCCTGTGAGGATCGCGCCGGTCGTGGCGAGGACCGCGCTGATCGGGTTTGTCCGGTGTGGCCGGTGTGTCATGGGAGTGCAGTGTCTCCGATTCACGCCGTGACGCAAGCGCCGGCTGAGGTTGGTCGATTCCCTCGTCAGGAGCGCCCGCACTTTCAGACGGGAGGGCCCCTGAGCTGTTGGAGGCATGCATGCAGCGGATCAACATACGACATCTGTTCCTTGGGCTGGGCCTGGCCACCGTGGCGGGGGTTGGATGGGTTCTCCTGTCCGGCCCTGGGGCGTCTCAAGCAGCGAGCCAAGACCTTGGAGGCATCTGCGTGCTGGAGCCCTGTTGCACCAGCGTCGATCTTGATGAGGACACACCCGGGCACTGGAGTTTGGTCGTGGGGCTGCGGTGGACGTGCCCACCCTCGCATCCCGGGGTGGCCTCGGCGGTCGGCATGCTGCGGCTGACCTCCAGGGCGGACGCGTCCGTGTCGGTTGAGATGCCGTGCAGACTTGACGTGCCGGTCACCGCAGACGCCAACGTGCTCGCCACAGCGAGTACAGAGTGGGACGAGTCCGATGCCGGGCACCGGTGGCTTCGCGGGCAAAGCCCGGCTGATGTCTCCGTCACCTTTACGGCCGACTGGTTTCGGTCTGTCCGGTCGGCCGGGTCGATGTCGGGAGGGGTACTGCCTGAGAAAGCGCACGGGACATCGGGCCCGGGGTCGCACCTGCAGGCAGGTCGGGGGTTCCGCCGCGTCGATGCTCGGACGGGATTGACCCGCTAGGCGTCGTCGGCCGCGGATGCGAAGGGCTCAAACCCGTGGTAGGTGCGAAAGGCCGTGGCGATTTCTTCACCAAGGTAGAAGTGCGCGATGCGGCGTTCGACCTGCATGAAGTCGACGAGCATCAGCCCGTCGATACAGTCAGCGAACGACTGGTCCAGATTGAACGGTGCCAAAAGCTTGGCTTGCAGTTTCAGATACTGGCGGACGAGCACTGGGACGCCCACCTTGGACTGTTCGATGTCGCGAATCAGTTCGTCGACGTCTTCAATGCCGTCGCATCCATCCAGCAGGGCATCGACGTTCGCGCCCGGTTCGAGTTGGGGGGTCCAGGGCGTGCGTGATCTCACGAGTGATTCGTACCCCGGCTGCATCTCAGTCTGGACCAGAAAGCGGGTCATGATGGCCTTGGACAGTTCCGAATAGTCGTTGCTGATGCTGACCACACCGAAGCAGTGGCGATATCGCCGATGGTGGGCGGCGAAGTTGGAAATGCCTCGCCACAGCAGCATCAGGGGCTTGAAGCCGCGCTGGTACTCGGGGCGGATGAAGGATCGCCCAAGCTCGATGGCGTCGCCCAACCCTTCAAGCATGCGATCGTCATAGTCGAAGAGTGTCCGGGTGTAGAAGCCTTCAATGCCGCGGGCGGCGAGGATTTCATCGGTGAGGCCCAGGCGATAGGACCCGATGACCTCGTGTGTGGTTGTGTTCCAGATGAAGAGGTGCCGGTAGATCTGGTCGTAGGCGTCCAGGTCGACGGCATTGCCGGTTCCTTCGCCGACTGCTCGGAACGTCACCTCCCGCAACCGCCCGATCTCATGGAGGATCAGCGGGATCTCGTCGGCCTTGGCGATGTGAAGGCTCAGATCGCCGCTTGACCCGAGATGGCACGCCTCCGGGAGGTCGTCGATCTCGCGATGAAGGCGATCCGCATCGGGCTGTCGGGTGGCGGGCTTGTCCATGGTCTTGGCGGGTGAAGGCGGGTGCGGGTGGTCCGTGCGGGACTCCAGCATGTAGACCCTGCTGCGAAGGTACTCGATCGCCGCCGCGCGGTCATCGAACGCGCGGAGCCTGTCAGCAGAAATCGGCTCGCCAATCTCCACCCGAATGGTCTTGCCGCTCATGCCGACATAGCAGCGAGGGATCAGCATGGTGCGGAGCTTGCTCCAGACCAGCCCTGCCAATTGAAAGAGCCGCCCGTTGTCCCCGTGGAAGAACATGGGGACAACCGTGGCCTGGGAGCGTGTTGCCAGCATGACGATGCTTGCGTTCCACGCCGGGTCGAGCGGTTTGGACCGGCTCCAGGTGCGGTGTGACACGACACCGGCGGGGAACGTGCCCAATGCGTGCCCGTGCTTGAGCCAGGCCATCGCGTCCCTGAGCGGTGAGGCGTTCTGTGTTCTGGCCTCCCGGCTGTCGAAGGCGTTGACGCAGATGTAGCGATCGGCGAGCTTTGGAAAGACCATGAGCATTTCATTGACGAACTGCTTGTAGTCGCTGCGGACCCGACTGAGGAACATGGCTTGCATGAGCCCGTCCGCCATGCCGTAGGCGTGATTGGAGATGACCAGCACAGGTCCCTCGGCCGGGATGCGCCCCAGCGTTGACTCGTCCAGATCCCAGCTGATGCCGACCCCCTCCAGGCAGCCCTGCTCGGCCTTGCCTTCGTGGAGGCGTGATTCTCCGGTCGCGTAACTGTGGTCAACACCCTTGAGCCGCGTGACGCCGCGGATGATCGGCCAGATCATTCGAAAGAGCAGCATGCGAATCGGGCCGAACCGGGGCTCGGGGACGTACATGTTGGGAAGCAGGCTGCGTCGCTCGCTCACGTGGGTGGGGCTCCTCGGCGATCAAGCCGTCATGGTGACAGTAGCACGGGTGCTCGACGCCCATACAGGGTGTGCGGTATCCTGCTCCGCCATGTTCATGACCCTTCTTGTCAACGTCCTGTGGATGCTCTTCATGCTGCTGTTCTGTGTGCTGTGCTTCGCCAGCGCTCGCGGGTACCGGAGCGAGCTGGAGTCAACCACGATCCCGGACGCCGAGTGATCGTGCTGAGACCACCCGGCTGATGTCTCCACGCCCATCGGCAGGTTCGGCGGCCGCGGGTTTCGGGCTCCCTGGGGGCCTTGCAGTCAACGAGTCGCAATGCCAGACGGACTCGCGGCACCTGCCGGGCTGGAAGTGGGGGGAAACCCGTGCTGCAGATCAGGGTTGCCGATCAGAATGGAATGTCCTGCTCGGTGACCGGCATCGGTTCCGAGGCCATCGCTGATGAGGCTTCGGCATCGCCCGGATTGGTGGCAATTCCTCGTGCCGGCGCGTCGGTGGGGCGGTACTCCTGAATGCTGTTGCGATCGCTGAACCCGTCTCGGCCCTCCTCGACGATTACGGTGGCCTTGGCGCGACGGCCCACGCACTCCTCGGCGGTCAGCCTGCCCCGCTCGAACTGCTTCTGGAGCCCGGTCGCCTCGCAGAACATCTTGATCTTGAACACGGCAGCCTGCACCGAGACGAGATAGTCCCACACGCGGGCGTCATAGCCGTCGGGATGCTGCGCCTGGAGGGTCAATGCGATCATCTGATTGCCCTTCTGGCTCGATCGCTCTTCGGCCTCGATGACCTCGATGTCGTACTCGCCCGCGGGGAGCAGTTCAAACCCGCTCCGCTGGCTGCCGTCTGATGGGTTGAATTCCATGGCTCCGATGGTAGCACCCGAAACCTCCTCTTGATCGCCTGATGCGGTTTCGCTGAGGCTTGTATCCTCGGAGCGGATGCGGATTGTCGAGTACATCGAGCATGTCGATTTCGCCATCGGCGGCCCGCCCCGGGCGGTCGTCGATCTGGTGGGTGTGCTGCAGCGGCGGGGTCACGAGGTCACACTCGCGACCACGACCACCAGGGACATCCCGCCCGCGTGGATGGACGACGGTGGGCCGGAGGTGCTGGTGCTTCCCAAGCCGGCCAGACCCGGCGGGTACTTCGCTCCATCCCAACTCGCGCCCCTGGCGCGGGCACTCAAAGAGGCGGACGTGCTGCAACTCCACGGCGTCTGGGAGCGGACCAACATTGGCGTCTCGAAGCTCGCCAAGAAACTGGGCGTTCCGTATGTCGTGACGCTTCGGGGCATGCTGGACGACTGGAACATGACGCAGCGCGGCTTCAAGAAGCGGATGTACCTCGCAGCAGGCGGCCGCCGCGTTTTGGAGGACGCGGCGTTCGTGCAGTGCACAGCTGAAGGCGAGCGGGAACAGTC